>CAZUTZ010000046.1:0-12425 GCA_964623655.1 uncultured Wenzhouxiangella sp. | reverse complement strand
AAGCCGCATCTCGCGCGTTGCGCCGCTCGGCCGTAACGCGCTGATCGTTCTTCCGGCCAACGCTTCTTGCCCTGCGGGCAAACCGCATTGGCCTGCAGAACGGCGCTACGGCTACTGTCACTCGCGTCGCACCAAACGATCTGCGGCTTCTCCGACTGAAACGCGCTCCGCGCATAGTGATTCAGAGGCTCCTTAGAGGTCGTGCTTGTAGCGGACGTAGGGAATGCGTCCGAAAATGTGCTCCATCGGATCCTCGGCACCCGCCTCAAGCGGGGCGACGCCGTCTTCGGCAGCACGCGGGGCGGCGTCCAGCACATTGCTGACACCGATGCTGATCGATGCATTTCGGACCGCGCGCCAGGAAAGCTCCAGATCGAAAGAATTCAACGGTGCCTGCGCGTATTGCCCGCTGCCGAGATACAAGGGCACCTCGCGTGCGCTGGCCAGCAGATCGCCGCTGAGACTACCCCGGCGCCAGCCCACCGCCAGCTGCGCGCTGTTGGCGTAGCCGCCGAACTCACCGGCGTGCAGGAGGCTCAGCGGATCGCCCGACCGGCCCATGCCCAGATCCAGCAGGCTTCGGTTCTGGCGATAACGAGCCACCTGCAGGCCAACCAGGAATTCTCCGACCCGCTCGTGGTCAATGCCAAAACTGACGTTGAAATCGACCCCTTCGCTGGGGCTGGCCGCAGCTTGCATCCAGCTACCACCAATCCTGGGAGCCGGCTGCCTGCTCAGGCCGCGATCGGGCAGCCGACCCTCCGGCTGCATGCTGAATGCGCCAATTCCCAGACTCAGACCCGGCCGCGCCGTCCATTCACCCCGCACCTGCACCAGGTTGACGGCGTGTTCGGGCACCGGCTGGTCGACGAAGCGG
The DNA here is from genome assembly GCA_964623655.1 of uncultured Wenzhouxiangella sp. Taxonomy (GTDB): domain Bacteria; phylum Pseudomonadota; class Gammaproteobacteria; order Xanthomonadales; family Wenzhouxiangellaceae; genus Wenzhouxiangella. The sequence continues at coordinate 11,548 of CAZUTZ010000046.1, read as the reverse complement.
CAATCTTCGGCCAGGTAGGAATCAATAGTCGAAGTCAGGCGGTTGCACTGGATGTGGGCCAGACTCGCAGTATTCAGCCGCCAGGTTTCCAGCGACCAGGAAAACGGGCTGCCGGCGTCTTTTTCAGCGCCTGCAGGCTCGTTCAGCGGCATGGACATGGTCAGTCGCGGGCGCAATCCAGGCAGGCCCAGGGAGTCCCGATCCGCAACCAGGCGGGCCGATAAAGCGCCCGGGTTTGGCTGATCGAACGCAGGCGCGCTTTCGGTGATTTGCGCATGCACAGAAGCGCCGGCCATCAGGACCATACTCGCCAACAAACTGTGCAACACCGTTTTCATGGTTTTTCCCAAATCCCTCGAGCGCGAATTTTATGTCGTTTTAATAGACCCCAAACAATCGCGGCGAGTTCCAGTTTAGCAAAGACGTTCTGCGACGCATAGTCAGGAGTTGCGCTTAAGGGAATCAAATTCGACCGGTTTTCTGACCTGGGAAAAGCGGTCGCGGCAAAAGATTTGCAAAATGTCCCGGCCTTGTATAGGTTGCAGGCTCATGATCGCTACCGCCGATCGAGGGAATACAGCATTGAGCGAAAAATATCTGGTTGGTCTGGACGGCAGTGAATGCGGTCGACGCGCCGTCGAGGCTGCGCTGCGCCAGGCGAAGGTCAGCCACGGCAGTGTGGTGCTGAGCTATGTCATCCCGTGGTCACCATTCACCTTTTCGACGGCCGAGGAAAACGCCCTTCGCCACAAGCGCCGGGAAGAAGAGCTGGCGCGTGCGGCCGAACAGCTGCTCATCCCGGAGCAGAAGCGTTTTGAAGCCGCCCATATCACCTGCGAGATCGTCGCCCGCCACGGCCATCCGGCCAAGACGCTGGTCCAGCTGGCGCGCGAACATGAGGTCAGCATGATCATTGTCGGCGTCATCGGCGACACGCCGCTGAAGTCCCGCTTTCTCGGCGGGACTGCCAGCACACTGATCCAGATCTCGCCCTGCCCGGTGCTGGTCGTTCCTTGAGCACCCTTAAGTCGACCCTGCAGCCGGCGGGTTCGAACGCCCATCGGCGTCACCTGGAGTCCAGCATGTCGATCGTAACCCGCACTCTGGCTTTATTCACCCGGCTTGTTCGTCGACGTCACAGGGCCCGCAGGTATTTTGATGCCGTATTAACCCTATCCGCGCTGCTTTTGTCCGGCGCCGCCGGCGCCGCCGACAGTGGGCCGGTTTCCGGCTTTGACGAACGCATCGACCGGCTCCTGGCGCCGGTAACCGGTCTGATCGAGCGCGTGATCCTGTTTCCAACCCCGATTCCGGGCAGCGACGCGCAGATGGCCTTCGTGGTGCTGTGGCTGATCATCGCTGCGCTGGTTTTCACCTTTTATTTCCGGTTCATCAATCTACGCGGCCTGACGCACGGCTATCGCCTGATTCGCGGCGACTACAACGATCCTAAGGCAGCCGGTGAGGTCACGCATTTCCAGGCGCTGGCAACGGCCTTGTCGGGCACCGTCGGCCTGGGTAATATCGCCGGCGTGGCGATCGCCGTCTCGGTCGGCGGACCGGGTGCGGTGGTGTGGATGATGCTGGCTGGTTTTCTCGGCATGTCTTCGAAGTTCGTCGAGTGCACGCTGGGCGTGAAATACCGCTCGGTCAACGCCGACGGCAGTATTTCGGGCGGGCCCATGTGGTATCTCTCGCGCGGTCTGGCCGACCGCGGGCCCGCGCTGGCCACGCTGGGCAAGGTGTGCGCCGTGGTATTCGCCATCTTCTGCGTCGGGGGCTCGTTCGGCGGCGCCAACATGTTCCAGTCCAACCAGAGCTTTCAGCAGGTTCTGGGCGTGACCGGTGGCGCCGATTCCTGGTTTGCCGGCAAAGGCTGGCTGTTCGGGCTGATCATGGCGTTTTTCGTCGGCCTGGTCATCATCGGCGGCATACGCGCGATCGCGCGCGTGACCTCGAAAATCGTGCCGGTCATGGGCGCGATCTACATCACCGCCGGACTGATCATCATCGGGGTGCACATCGACCAGGTGCCGGCGGCCTTTGCGCTGATGTTCAGCTCGGCCTTCGGCGTCAGTTCGGTGGCCGGCGGCATGCTGGGCGTGTTGGCCATCGGCTTTCAGCGCGCGGCATTTTCCTCCGAGGCCGGTATCGGTTCGGCCGCCATTGCCCACTCTGCCGTGCAGACCAACGAGCCGGTCAGCGAGGGCGTGGTGGCCCTGTACGAACCCTTTGTCGACACCATTATCGTTTGCACCATTACCGCCCTGGTGATCATCATCTCCGGGGTCTACGTCGACGGCGGCGGCATGAGCGGGGTGGAATTGACGTCCCAGGCCTTCGAGAGCGCGATCAGCTGGTTCCCCTACGTGCTGGCGCTGGCGGTGATCCTGTTTGCGTATTCAACCATGCTGGCCTGGTCCTACTACGGCCTGAAGTGCTGGACTTTCCTGTTCGGCGAGACGCGCGGCGCCGAATACACCTACAAGATCCTGTTCCTGCTGTTCGTGGTGGCCGGTGCCAGCATGCAGCTGGGCGCGGTGATCGGTTTTTCCGACGCCATGATTCTGGCCATGGCTTTCCCCAACCTGCTGGGCATTTATTTCCTGTTGCCGACGGTGCGGCGCGAACTCGACCTCTACTGGGCCAAGGTGCAGGCGGGGACGCTGCCGACCTGGCGGGATCATCGGCGCGACCGGCGCAGCTGAATCCGCGCATCAACGCAGAACGCCGGGGCGAACCCGGCGTTTTGCGTTTCAGATCGCGAAGCAGACAGGCTGATTACTTGATCTTGGCTTCCTTGTAGGCCACGTGCTTGCGCACCACCGGATCATATTTTTTGAATTCCAGCTTGTGCGGCGTGTTTTTCTTGTTCTTGTTGGTGGTGTAGTAATGACCGGTTCCGGCCGTGGACACCAGCTTGATCTTGTCGCGTGCTCCGCCTGCCATGATGAACTCCTTGAATTAAACCTTTTCGCCGCGTGCGCGCATGTCGGCGAGCACCCGTTCGATACCGTTCTTGTCGATCACGCGCAGTCCCTTGGTGGACACGCGCAGCTTCACCCAGCGGTTTTCGCTCTCGACCCAGAAACGATGGGTGTGGAGGTTGGGCAGAAAACGCCGCTTGGTCTTGTTGTTGGCGTGGGAGACGTTGTTACCGACCGCCGGACGCTTTCCGGTTACCTGGCATACTCGGGACATGACCTTTCAAATCCTGCACTAAGACAAAACTAGCCCGCCTTTATACCGCAGAGATCGACAGAAAGCAAGAAAAATACGCCTGACTGGCGTCGTTTCCCAGCAAGCGCTGGCAATAGTGAAGTAAATCGATGCTGCCAGCCGTCCTCAGGCGGGAGATTGCCGTGAGCGCCTCGCCACTATGCCCAACTAAAGCCTCCAGGCCAGCCATCCCAGCACGATGCCGATCGTCAGCAGCGCGACACCGGCCACGGAAAGTCGGCGCTGCAGGGCTTCCAGCCTGAACAGCCGCTCGGGCAGTTCCGATATTGGCCAGCTGGCCTGTGACTGGGCCGGTTCCAGCGGACTGGCCCGCAAACCGCCCAGGATCGCGACCAGCCGCTCGAGCAGCACCACCAGATCGCCCTCCGGCAATCGTACGCCGACGCCGCGAAACAGCCCCTGATAGAAGGCGATCAGGGCTGCCGCCAGCATCAGCGGCCAGACGCTGTCGACCAGCTTGGCCGCGGACAGTTCGAAGACCAGGTCGACCTGGGCCGCCTGCAGCCAGGGCACCAGCACAGCCGTGACAACCAGGGCGGGCCAGGCCCAGCTCAGGCCGGCGTTCGGATCGTCGTAACTCCGGGCCAGCTGGAAACCTTTCCACAGCAGCAGCGCCGTAGCCGCCGACGACAGCGACAACGCCAGACCCACGCCAACCCAGATTTCAGCCCCATCAACGACATCCTTGACAATGCCCTTGGCCAGAAATCCGGTCGTCAGTGGCGCGGCCGCCAGGGCCAGGGCCGGCAGGGCGAACAGCAAAAGACGCAGCCGGGTAGCGCCCGGTGCATTGCCGCAGGCGACAAACAGGGCCGCCTTGTTCAGGCCGTGATGCAGCACCATCACCCCCAGCGCAGCGACCAGCAGATCGCGCTGCTCGGGCAGCACGAACGTCAGCCCGAAGCCGGCCAGCAGCAGTCCCATCTGGCTGATGGTCGAATAGGCCAGCAGGGTCTTCAGGCGCGCCTGCGTCAGACCCAGTAACACGCCGCCGAAGGCGGTCAGGAAGCCCAGCGTCATGAGCAGATAGCCGATCCATGCCGGATCGTCCAGTGACGCCGGCACAAAACGCAGCCAGCCCAGCAGCCCGGCCTTGACGATGATGCCGGACAGAATGGCGCTGGCCGGTACCGGGGCGACCGGATGCGCCAGCGGCAGCCAGATGTGCAGCGGCAGAATGCCGAGCTTGGTCGCGAAGCCGAAAAACAGCAGCCAGCGCGCCGGCGACTCGCTGAGCAGCTCCGCCTGGTCGGGCAGAACGGCCAGGTTGATGTTGCCCAACTGCCCGGCAATGGCCAGCACGCCGATCAGAATGGCGGCTTCTCCGATCAGCGCCATGATCAGGTAAATCCGCCCGGCTCGCCAGGCCTCGGCGTTGCGGGCGTGGGTGACCAGCAGGTAAGCCGACAGGCCAAGGACGGCGTAGCCGACGTAAAAACTGGCGATGTCGCCGGCCAGCAGCAGCAGATGCATGCCGGTCAGCGAGCCCAGCCAGCCGGCCCAGAACCAGCGTCGATTTTCGCTCACCGTTCGGCCCGCGAACCAGCCGGCCAGGGTCCAGGCGATCAGGGTCAACCAGAGAATGGGCTCGGCGGCGGCGTCCACCGTCAGCACCGAGCCCAGCAAGACCAGCGACAGGACTTCGGCCTGGGGCTGGGCCAACAGCGGCCACAGCAGAATCAGCGGCGCCCAGGGCAGCAGCGGATAAAGGCGCTCGCGCACGCTCGAGGCGCCAAGCAGGACGACCAGCAGTAAAACCACCGGCAAGACAATCGCGATCAGCGCGCTCACGGGAAATACCCCGCAACGATCCCGCGCGTCCAGCTCAAGGGGCTCAGGGGATGACCGGCAAACAAGCCCACCGCCAGCGACAGGCCGGCCGTGATCAGCACCGATCCGATCATGCCGTAGGTCTCCAGGCGACTCGCCGGTACTTCATTCGGCCACTGCTTGGGCGGCGGATTCAGCCAGATGCGCTTGAGCAGGGGGAGGAAATAAGCGGCATTGAGCAGCGTGCTGGCGATCAGCACCAGCAGCACCCAGTTCATGCCCACCGCGACCGCGCCAATACCCAGGTACCACTTGCTGATGAATCCGGCCACCGGCGGCAGGCCGATCATGCCCACCGCGCCGATGGTGAAGCACAGACTGGTCCAGGGCAGGCGCGCGCCAATGCCGTCAAGCTGGTCGACTTTCTTCACCCCCAGCAGATTGGCAAAGATTCCGGCGCAGAAGAACAGGCTGATCTTCATCAGGCCCTGGTGGACCAGGTGCACGATGCCGCCGAGCGTGGCCAGCGGACCGCCAATGGCCACGCCCAGCGCGATGTAGGACACCTGACTGACGGTCGAAAAGGCCAGGCGCTTTTTGATATCAGTCTGGTAAAGCGCCAGCACCGAGCCATAGACGATCGTGAAGCTGGCGATGGCGGCCAGCGGCAGAGCCAGACCCAGCTCGGCGACCAGCTCCGGGCCGTAGACATCCTCGACCAGCCGCACGATGCCGAAAGCGCCGGCCTTGACCACGGCCACGGCATGCAGCAGCGAGCTGACCGGCGCCGGGGCCACCATGGCCTTCGGCAGCCAGCTGTGCAGCGGAAACAGCGCTGCCTTGACGCCCATGCCCACCACCAGCATGGCGAAAACAATCCTGAGCTGGATGTCCTTATCAAGGCCCAGGCCGGCGATGCTGCCACCGACGATGAAATCCTGCGGTCCGGTCAGCGAATACAGCCAGATGATGCCGGCCAGAAACACCGCACCGGCGCCCAGGGTGTGGATCAGATAGCTGCGCGCTCCGGCAAAGGCGGCCTTGGTGCCGTGATGGACCACCAGCGGCCAGGTCGTCAGCGTCAGCAACTCATAGAAAATGAAAAAGGTCAGCAGGTTGCCGGCCATGGCCACGCCCATGGTGGCGGTCACGCACAGGCTGAAAAAACCGAAAAAGCGTGCCCGATCGGCACCCCGCTCCAGGTAGGCCACGGCGTAAACCGTCGTCACCAGCCACAGCGCGGCCGAGAGGGTGGCAAACAGCATGCTCATGGCATCGGCCTGCAGCACGAAGTCGATGCCCGGCAGCAGGGCAAAGCGAAACTCGGGCGTGTAGCCGTTGAAAACCAGGTAGCCCATGACGGCGACCAGCACCAGCTTGGCCACTGCGGCGAACAGGTTCAGCGCCGTGCGCAGCCACTGGCGCATCTCGCCGGCCCAGAAAATCACCAGCCCGGCGAGCGCCGAGACCACGACCACGGCGAACGGCAGCCAGAACAGCAGCGCGTCCATCATGGCGCCAACCCCGACGGCGCGGCGCTCGTCAGAAGGTCAACCAGCGGCGCCGGCGCAAAGCCCATGCCCAGGGCCAGCAGGGCCAGCGCCAGGCCCAGCAGGCTAAAAGCGCTGGCCGGGCGCCGGATCGCCCCATCCAGGTCGGCCGGGGGGCGAGCGCACATCCGCGCCAGCGGCCGAAACAGATACACCGCGGCCAGCAAACCGCCGACCAGCAGCAGGGCGACCCAGCCCCAGGCGGCCTGGCCCCAGGCTTGCTGCAGCAAAAGCCACTTGGCGACAAAGCCGCCGCTGGGCGGCAGGCCGAGAATGCTGACTCCGGCCACGGCAAAAGTGAAAACATCAATCGGCAGTCGGCGATCGGCGCCCTCGAGCTGGTCCAGACGATCGCTGCCCAGCGCCTTGAGCAGGCTGGCCGCGGCCACAAACATGGCGGCTTTGGCCAGGCCGTGCGCCAGCAGGTGGTAGCTCGCGCCGGCGAAGCCGGTCAGGCCGAACAGCGGGAACAGCAGCATCAGATAACCGAGCTGGGCCACTGTCGAATAGGCGACCATCATCTTCAGCCGCTGCTGCAGGCAGGCCAGCACCGAACCGTAGACAATCGCGCCGGCGCCAAGCACGCCCAGAAGGGTCAGCGCCCAGTCGACCGACCAGCCCTCGGCGAACCACAGCCACAGCCGCCAGATCAGGTAAATCGAGGCCTTGACCACGACCGCCGAAAGCACCGCGCTGACCGGTCCGGGCGCATTGCCATGGGCCGCCGGCAGCCAGCCGTGGAGCGGGAAGATCGCCGATTTGAGCAGCAGCCCCACCGTCATCAACATCAGGGCGACCAATGGCACCGGATCGGCATCCAGCATCGACCCGGCCTGGTAAAGATCCAGCGTGCCGGCCGCGCCGTAGACCATGGCCACCCCCATCAGGTACAGCATGGAGCCCAGCAGGGCCAGCATCAGGTAGCGCATGCCGGCGCGCAGGGCCGCCGGCTTGTTGTCGATCACCAAAAGACCGATCGCGGCCAGCGTCAGCAGCTCCAGGGTCACGAACAGGTTGAACAGATCCGACGAAAGCAGCAGCGCGTTGATGGCGCTGGTCAGCAACAGCCACAGAATCCAGAAGCGCTGTCCCCGGCCGTGGCCGGGGTGATAGTCGGCCAGCGCGTACAACCCGACCACGACGGCGATCAGGACGTTGAGCCAGATCAACGACAGCGACAGGCCATCGACCCGCCACTCGATGCCCAGCGGGCGCTCGAAACCGGCCACTGCGATGATCTGCAGGCCCTCGGCGAGGACGCCACTGGTCACCGGCCAAAGCAGCAGCGGCAGCGGCAGGATGCCAAAGAGCGCCAGCGCCAGGCGCGTGCGTGACGGCATGACCACCAGGGCGCAGGCCACCATCAGCGGTAAAAAGACCAGGCCGGCCAGGGCTTCAGCCAGCATCGTCGTCGTCATCGTCCAGGCTGATCGAGCCGGTCACCTCGGCCAGGCGCACCAGCAAGACCAGGGCAAAACCGACGGCGGAAATGGCCACCACGATCCCGGTCAGCACCAGCGCCTTGGGGATGCCGTCCAGCAATCCCTCGACCGGCCCGGCGCCAACCACCAGCACCAGGAACACGGCGCTGCCCATGACCTTCAGGGCCAGCAGCTGGCGGAGCAGGTGCGTGCGGACCATGAGGCCGTAGACGGCGATGCCGAAGATCGCGGCGGCGGCAAGAATCCAGATTTCCGGATGGTTCATGAGCGCGACCTCAGGCCGAGACCGGCCGAGCCGGAAAACAGCAGCGCCAGCGTGACCCCGATCGAGACCATCATGGCCGCCTCGATGAGGTACACCGCCCATATTCCCGGGATGGCCAGCAGCGGCTCTCCGAAGGCCATGACCGCCACCCCGATCCCGGCGAAAATCGCCGTGCCGAAAATCAGGCCAAAGCCGATCCACAGGCCCGGCTCCGGCGCCGGGCGCAGGCGCCCGGCCAGCAGCAGCACCACGGCCAGGGCAGCGAGCATGGCGCCGGCCTGAAAAGCACCGCCGGGATCCTGACTGCCGGCCTTGAACAGATACAGCGCAACCACCACGCCCAGTGGCACCAGCACGGCGACCAGGGCGCCGACCAGGGGTGCGTCCTGGGCCGGCGGCAGCGGCAGGGCCGCGCTGTCTTCGCCCATGGCCGCGCGCGCGCCGACATAAGCCGCCAGCAGCACCGCCACCTCGAGCAGGGTATCGAGATTGCGAAACACCACCAGCACGCCGGTAATCGGGTTGCCCAGACCGGTGTCGGGCAGGGCTTCGGCCAGGGCGTGACCGGCCACGCCGCCGGGCCCGAGCACGTCCAGCATGGTCAAGCCGATCGCCGCGATCAGGACCGCGGCCAGCACCCCGATGACGCCTGCCAGCAATGGCTGTCGCGGTTCGCGGTCTTCGGCCGCCTCGGGCACGGCCCGTCTCAGGCGCCAGTAGGCGACCATCAACATCGCGCCGGTCACACCGGTGCCGATCGCCGCCTCGGCCATGGCCAGATCGGGCGAGCCCAGGCGGCCCCAGATCAGCGCCAGGGTCAGGCCGAAGACAACAAACATCACCAGACCGCGAAACAGGGAGCGCCCGATCAGGGTCTGCCAGGCCAGCACGACCAGGCTGATTGCCAGGATCAGATCAATCACCAGGCTCATGAGCCGGAATCCCCGGACAGCTTTTCGAGGGCGCTGCGGCCTTCGGCGGAATCTTCCAGGGCGCGGCGGGCGATCAGGTGCGCCGAAACCGTGGCCGCAGTCAGCGCCAGCAGCCAGATCAGCAGCAGCAGCAAGGCCTCCCTGAGCGACTGCGACAGGATGCCCAGCCCCAGACAGATCAGCAGCAGACCGACGTTATCGGCCTTGGTCAGCGCGTGCAGTCGGCTTAGCGCATCGGGAAAGCGCAGCAGGCCGATCGTACCGGCCAGGTAAAACAGCGCGCCTGCGACCAGCAGCGCGTAGGCCAGCCAGGTCAGCACGATCATGGCTCGGTCCCATCGTCAACGACACGCGCCTCACCGGTCTTGACGCCCTGCTGCAGGGCCACAAAGGCAATCGAAATCACCGCCGCCAGCATGGCGAAGATCATTGCCGCGACTTTGAGCGCCGGCTGCTGCTGCCACTCCGACAACAGCAGCAAAACAGCGACCGTGGTCGAGCCGAACAGCAGCGCCGAGAGCATGCGATCGGCAGCTGTCGGACCCCGATAAATCCGCCACAGGCCGGCCAGCAGATTCAAAATGAGAAACAGCACAACGGCCGGCAGCAGCATATTCGTCCCCTTTAGGCTCAGGTCCCGTCGCAACCGAACAGTCTGGCAATCTGGACCTCCAGAGACCGCACGGCCGGCTCAGGGTTCCCGGTCAGGGAATGAACCAGCAGGCGGTTGTCTTCGGCATGCAGGGCCGCGCTCAGCGTACCCGGCAGCAGGCTGACCACGGCAACCAGCAGCGTCCTGGGTCTGCCCGCCGGCAAAGCGATGGAATAACCGACGAGCTGAAGATCAAGATCCATTCGCGGCCGGAACGCGCGCAGAGCAACGTCAACCGCGCCGCGTATGGATTCGTAGACGAAAAATGCGGCGAACACCGGCAGGCGGGAAAGCCGCAGGGATTGCGGGCCGGGCGGCGCCAGCCAGGCGCCGGCAGCGGCGGCCAGAACAATGACCGCAAACCCGACCAGCGGGCTGCTGACGCCGTCCAGAGCCAGCCAGACCACCAGCAGAAGAAACACAATCGGCGGCATGCGCCGCACCATCAAACCCGGCCTGGAAAAAGAAATGGTCGGCTCCACGGCAAAGCCCGCTCCGAAAAAGAACTACAAGATAACGATTTTCACGTGTATGTCACGCCGACGACCACTCCCGGCTTGTCTTCATTCAACGCGCGGCGGTCAGATCGATCTCCCCGACCGTCAGCTGATCGCCGGGCGCCAGGCCCAGCGCTTCCGCCTGACCGGCGTTGACTTCAAGCACGAACTGGGCCGGGCCCTCGCTGGGGTAGCTGGGGCACGGCGCCCGCCGACACGGGCGGGCGTTTTCGACAATGCTGACCACGCGCAAGTCGCGGTCCAGGTAGATGATGTCGAGCGGGATGCGCGTGTTCATCATCCAGAACGCGCGCGGCGCTTCGCGGCGGAAGACAAAAAACATCCCGCGGTTGTCGGCCAGAAAATCGCGGAACATCAATCCTTGCGCACGGGCTGCGTCATCGGCGGCGATCTCGACGTAAAAACGCTTGCCGCCAGCCTCAACCCAGGGCTCGCCGGCCTCGCAGGCGGCGAGTGCGAGCAAGGCAAGCGCGGCGATCAGGCCATTACGCAACTGAATGATCATGCACGGCATCTTAACCTTACTCTCGAGTCTCGAAAAAGCTGTGCTCCGACCACGGCGGTTTGGTCGAGTTCGGTGTCGATTGGCCTCACGCAGAGACGCTGAGCCGCAGAGGACGCTGAGAAATAAAGAGCGATTGAGCTGCAATTTGTCCCTTGCCCCACAGGCAACCCCGACTACTCTGCGTCCCCCGCGCCTCCGCGACTCTGCGTGATGGCCTTCTCCAACGCCTTGGCGAGCCCAACCACCCTAACCTTCCAGCAAAGCCTTCAGAGCGGCGATGTTGGCCTTGGCGTCGTCGGCGGTGGGTTTCTCGTCGCCGGTGCGGCCGGGCCAGTCGACGACTTCCGGCGGCAGCTCTTCAAGAAAGCGGCTGGGCTGGCAGTCCACGTTTTCGCGCTGGCGGCGGCGGCTGTGGCAATGACTGATCACCAGGCGCCGTCCGGCGCGGGTAATGCCCACATACATCAGCCGGCGCTCTTCCTCGATCTGGCCGTCGTCGATGCTTTTCTGGTGGGGTAACAAGCCCTCTTCGCAGCCGGCCAGCCAGACGCGCGGGAACTCCAGGCCCTTGGCGGCGTGCAGGGTCATCAGCCGAACGAGGTCGGCATCGTCGCCGCGGTCGTCGTCGGGACCGGCAACCAGCGAGACCCGGGCCAGCAATTCCTCGGCAGTGC
>CAZUTZ010000045.1:0-12430 GCA_964623655.1 uncultured Wenzhouxiangella sp. | reverse complement strand
CTGGGCGCAGCGCTGGCGCCGACACCTGGAAGCCGAGGGCCGCGACGAAGCTGACCGGCAGGCGGCCATGCGCCGGGTCAATCCCGCTTTTATCCTGCGCAACCACCTGGCCCAGCAGGCGGTGGATGCGGCTATCGAGCGCCTGGACTTCGCCCCCATGCGGCGCCTGCAGGCGGTCCTGGCCCGACCCTACGACGACCAGCCCGAAGCCGCTGATCTGGCCCAGCCGCCGGCGCCGGAGGAGAGAGTGGTGACCACGTTCTGCGGCACCTGAACTTACCGCTCTGAAAGCAGCGCGTTTCGCGCCGACGCGAGCACGAGGCTCCAGGCCTATTCGCCGGTCAGCGGAAACCGCTTTTCGCGATCGTGTGGGCGGTGGAAATCCAGCGCGGGACCGACCGGCACGATGTAGTGCGGATTGATGGTGTCGTGGCTGCCGTAGTAGTGCATCTTGATGGCGCGGAATTCCACGGTCTCGGCAATGCCCGGCATCTGGTAGAGCTCGCGCACGAAGTTCGACAGGTTGGGGTAGTCCTCGATGCGGCGGATGTTGCACTTGAAGTGGCCGACGTAGACGGCGTCAAACCGGATCAGTGTGGTGAACAGGCGCCAGTCGGCCTCGGTCAGGCGATCACCGCACAGATAGCGTTGCTCATCCAGGCGCGCCTCGAGCTGGTCCAGGGTTTCGAACAGCGGGATGACCGCTTCCTCGTAGGCTTCCTGAGTGGTCGCAAAGCCTGACTTGTAGACCCCGTTGTTGACGTTGTCGTAGACCACCGCGTTGATTTCGTCGATCTCCTCTCGCAGGTCGGCAGGATAGAAATCGCCTTCGGCGGCGCCGATGTCGTCAAAGGCCGAATTGAACATGCGGATGATGTCGGCTGATTCGTTGCTGACGATGGTGTTTTTGTGCTTGTCCCAGATCACCGGCACGGTGACGCGCCCGGAGTAGTCGGACTTGGCCGCCGTGTAGACCTGGTGCATGAACTCGGCGTTGTGGATGGGATCAGGAACAACCTTGTAGCCGGGCCGGAAAGTCCAGCCGTGCTCTCGCATGATGGGGTTGACCACCGAGACGCTGATCATTTTTTCCAGCTTCTTGATCTTGCGGAAAATCAGCGTTCGATGCGCCCAGGGGCAGGCGTAGGAGACATAGAGATGGTAGCGACCGGCCTCGGCCTTGAAGCCGTCGGCGCCGTCCGGGCCGGCGGTGCCGTCGGCGGTGATCCAGTTGCGAAAGGCCGCCGCCGAGCGCTCGAAGCGGCCACCGGTCTTGTCGGTGTCGTACCACTGATCGTGCCACTGACCGTCCACCAGTAATCCCATGCTTGTCTCTCTTCGAGGACTTGGAAAAGGGTTTCAAGTGTAACAATCCGGCCGTCGACGGGGCGAACCGAGGCGTTCCCCGCCAGATTAGGAGGCCTTACGTGCCGAGGGCGGTCAGTTCGCGCCGGACGCGCTGCAGATAAGCCCCGCCGAACAGGTTGGCGTGATTGAGCAAGTGATAAAGCTGGTACCAGGCGCGGCGCTGCTGCCAGCCGTCGGGCAGGGGCCAGGCGCTTTCGTAGGCGCGGTAGAAATCTGAAGAAAACCCGCCGAACAACGCGGTCATGGCCAGATCGCACTCGCGATCGCCGTAGTGCACGGCCGGGTCAAACAGGATCGGTTCATCATCGGCCAGTGATGCCGCGTTGCCTGACCAAAGATCACCATGCAGCAGCGAGGCGTCCGGCTGATGGTGGCCCTGATCCTTTTCCCAATGATCCAGAGCCCGGTCGATTTGCGCAAGTTTGATGGCGCCCGACTGCCGCTGCGCCAGCAATTCCATCTGAAACTGGAGACGGTGCTCGCGAAAAAACGTCGACCAATCCGCTGAGTGGCGGTTCGGCTGCGGCGTGGCGCCGATGAAGTTGTCGCGCCGCCAGCCGTGGCCCGGACCCGTGCAGCGGTGCAGTTCGGCCAGCTGCCGACCCAGCCGGGCATCGGCGGCACCGCTGCGTGGCTGCAGGTCCAGCGCCTCCAGGGCCAGCCAGGCGCAGGATTCGAATTCACCCTGACCCATCACTTCGGGCACTCGCACACACCCGGCCTTGTCCAGCGCGCTCAACCCGTCGGCTTCGGCTGCCAGCAAATCGGCCTGGTCCGGCGACAGGGTCTTGACGAAGACCCTCCGGCCACCGGCTTCAATCAGCGCGGCCTGGGCGATATCGCCGCCGCCGACCGGGCGCACCTGGACCTCTTTGGACGCCAGGCCGAGTCGATCGATGATGGCGGCGGCGGTTCGGGTCGTCAGAGCCATCATCTATTTGCCGATGCAAAAGCTCGAAAAGATGCGCCCCAGCAATTCATCGGCGCTCATCTGGCCGGTGATCTCGCCCAGGGCAGCGGCGGCCTGACGCAGTTCCTCGGCCAGCAGTTCGCCAGACCCGGACGCGGCCAGCTCGTCGCGACCGCGTCGCACGCAGGCCAGGGCCAGCTTGAGTTGATCGATGTGGCGCTGGCGGGCCGAGAATTCGCCGCCGTCGGTCTCATCCAGCCCCATTTCGGCGATCACGAGCTGCTCCAGCAGCTCCAGACCTTCGCCGGTGACGACCGACAGCCACACCTGGCGACCCTCGCTGCGCGCCGGCAAGCCCGACAAGTCGATCTTGTTGTGGATGCGCAAGACCGGCAGGCTGGCCGGCAGGCCCGGCGGCGGCTGGGCCGGCTCGGAAGCGCTGTCTGCCACCCACAAAACCAGGTCGGCGGCCTGCATTTCGTGACGAGCGCGGCGCACGCCTTCGGCCTCGATCTGGTCGCGCGTATCGCGCAGGCCTGCGGTATCGGCCAACGTGACGGTGAGTCCGGCAATGCTGACCGTCTCGCGCAGCACATCGCGGGTGGTGCCCGGCGTGGCCGTGACGATGGCGGCGTCGCGCCGGCTGAGCGCGTTGAGCAGGCTGGACTTGCCGGCATTCGGCGGACCGATGATGGCGATTCGAATACCGTCGTTAAGCACCCGTCCGGCATCGGCTCGAGCGAGCAGGGCTTGCAGGCGGGCCAGCACATTGTCCACCCGACCCAGCACCTGGCCATCGGCCAGAAAATCGACGTCTTCGTCGGGGAAATCCAGCGCGGCCTCGATCCATACCCGCAGCTCGATCAGCGCCTCGGTCAGCGCGTTGACCTGGCGCGAGAATTCCCCTTCCAGGCTGCGACCGGCTGCGCGCGCGGCCTTTTCGGTGCCCGCGGCAATCAGATCGGCCACGGCTTCGGCCTGGGCCAGGTCCATGCGATCGTTCAAATAGGCGCGCTGGGAAAACTCGCCGGGACCGGCCCGCCGCGCGCCGGCGGCCACGCAGGCCGCGAGCAACAATTCAAGCACCACCGGGGCGCCGTGGACCTGGAATTCGACCACATCCTCCCCGGTGAACGAAGCCGGGCCGGCAAAAGTCAGGATGAGCCCGCGGTCGATCAGCTCGCCGGCGGCGGCGCGAAAACTGCGCAAAGCCGCCTGACGCGGTGCGGGCAGCGGCCCGCTCAAGGATTGGGCAATGGGAAAACTGTTGGGGCCGGAGAGTCGAACCACGCCCACCCCGCCGCGACCGGGCGGGGTGGCGATGGCGCAGATGGTGTCAGCCTTCCTTTTCAAGCCTCTTCAGGATGTAGGCCTGCTGGGCCAGCGACACGCCGGCGTTGGTCGCCCAGTACAGCACGAGGCCGGCCGGGAACAGGGCGAACAGGAAGGCGAACACGACCGGCAGCCACATCATGATCTTGCGCTGCATGGGATCCATGCCGGCCGTCGGCATCAGGCGCTGGGTGGCAATCATGAAGATGCCGTTCAGCACCGGCAGGATGAAGTACGGATCCGGTCGGCTCAGGTCCGGCACCCACAAAAAGGCAGTCTGTCGCAGTTCCACCGACTCCAGCAATACCCAGTACAGCGAGATGAAGATCGGAATCTGGACCAGGATGGGCAGGCAGCCGCCGAGCGGATTGACCTTCTCCTTTTTGTAGATATCCATCATGGCCTGACCGAACTTCTGGCGGTCGTCGCCATAGCGCTCCTTGAGCTGCTGGATGCGCGGCTGCAGCTTTCTGAGCTTGCCCATGGAGCGGAATTGCGCTTCGGTGAGCTTGTAGAAGATCAGCTTGATCAGCAGGGTAAGAACCACGATGGACCAGCCCCAGTGATTGATCACCGAGTGAATCTTGTCCAGCACCCAGAACAACGGCTGGGACAGGATGCGGAAAAACCGATAGTCCACCGTCAGCACCAGGCCGTCAGCGACTTCATCCAGGCGATTCTGCAGTTTCGGCCCGGCGAACAGGCGAGCCGAAAAAGTGTGCGACTCGCCGTCGGCGACGGTGACCTGGGGCGAGGTGGCCGAAACCACAAAGCGCGGCAGCCGGTCGCCGGTGACAAACCGGGTGGCGAAGCGGTTGAGCTGCGGCTCGGGCGGGATCCAGGCGGCGAGGAAGTAGTGCTGGACAAAAGCCAGCCAGCCGCCCTGGATGTCCTCGGTGTGAGTGCGCGAACGGATATCGGAAAACGAGATCTTGTTCATGCCCTCATCGGCGCTGAACCACGCCGCACCGTTGAAGCTGAACCGCTCCGGGTTGGTGAAGGCGGGTCCCGTTCCGCTGAAATCGGGTTCGGTGCGCTGCAGCTGCACATATCGCGCCCCGCGCCATTCGGCGCCGGTGCGGTTGTTGATCTCGAACTCCAGATCAATCACGTAGTCGCCACGATGGAAGACCCAGGTCGCCACCACTTCCAGCCCGGATTCGTCCGACCAGCGCATCGGCACCCTGAGCTGATCGTCTCCGGGCGCCAATTCAAAACTGTACTGATCGACTTCCCAGCGGCTGGTGTGGTTGGGCGCCGGCAAACCGTCGGCCAGCAAGCCGCCCTGGGCGACGAAAAGCTCCGGTAATTCCTCGACCAGGAGCACGAAAGGCACATCGGGCTGGTCGACCGAAACGGGAAAATCTTTCAGGCGCAGATCCACGATCGACCCGCCGTTGGCGTCGACCTCGACCTGCAACACGTCGGTGGCGATTTCAACCCGACGGCTCGCGCGAATTTCGGCTTCGGCCGGCTCGGCGTCAGGGGCGCGCTGCTCGGTGAGCGTGGGCAGTTCGGGCAGGTCTTCGGCCGGCGCCGGCGCCGGTTCGGCATCGTCGAAATCGCGCTGCTCGGTAGGTTCGGTCGTCGGTCTCGGCGGCGCGGAGTATTCGCGCTGCCACTCCAGGAACAGGAAGAAGCCGACCAGGCCCAGCAGCAAGATGAAAAAAGTACGAGTATTCATGGGGTTACTTTAAAACGCTGCCATAATTGGTCCAGCGCCGCGCGCAGGTCCTTGCGATTCAGGGCGGCCGAGGCGGGCCGCGCCAATACTACGAAATCCAGCGAGCGCAATGTTGGGCGCTGCAGGCGGAAACTCTCTCGAATCTGCCGTCGAATTCTGTTGCGCACCACGGCTCGGCGATGCACGCGCCGCGAGACGGCCATCCCCAGCCTCGGCTGCTCGGAGGGCGCGTAATGGATGCGAAAATAAGCGTCACCGATGGCGCGCCGGGCTGCGAACACCTGCTTGAAGGCCTGGCCGTCAAGCAGGCGCGCCGAGCGCGGCAGCTCGAGCATGGGTTGTGCTTAGCGGCTGTTGCTGGCAGCCAGGCGTTTGCGCCCTTTGGCACGACGCGCGTTGATGATGGCGCGACCGGAAGCGGTCGACATCCGCGCGCGAAAGCCGTGACGGCGGACGCGCTTGATTCTGCTGGGCTGGAAAGTGCGTTTCATGGGAATGTCCTTAAAATCTTGCCGACTTGAAGATGTAAGATAAAGAGCGGAGGCGCTGGGACGAGTGTCGCCGCACAAACCCGCAACAAAAGACGTCAAGCATAGCGTTTTACGCCGGGTTCAGTCAATGTTTTGCAAGCGCGATTGCCGGTGCGACTGGCCCTGAAGCCGCGTATTTCTGATTCGGAGTGAAATGAGGTCAAGCCATCAAGCCGTGTCTGACGTGGAATTGTGGCAGCAATGCCTGGACCGGCTGGAGCGGCAGGTGCCGCTCGACGAGCTCAACACCTGGCTGCGGCCGCTGCAGGTCAGCGTCAGCGGCATGGGGCATTTTCGGCTCAGCGCGCCCAACGATTTCGTACGAGATCAGGTCGAGGCCAATTATCTGGGCATGATCCGCGACTTCGTCGCCGGTCACGGCTACGAGCGCGATTCGATCACGGTCGTGGTCGAGGACCGCCCGATCTCCCAGGTGCGCTCGTCGCGGCCGACGGATGCGCCGCGCCAGACCGGTCTGGACGACCGCTATGATTTCGACAACTTCGTGCTCGGCAAATCCAACGAGCTGGCCTATGCAGCCGCCCGCCAGGTCGCCAAGAATCCCGGTACCGTCTACAACCCGCTGCTGTTGTATGGGTCGACCGGTCTGGGTAAAACCCATTTGCTGCACGGAGCGGGGCGGTTCATCGCCGAAGCCAACCCCGAGGCCCGGATCATGTATCTGCACTCGGAGAAGTTTGTATCCGAGATGATCCAGGCGCTGCGTCGCGACACCATCGACCAGTTCAAGCGTCGCTACCGTTCGGTAGACCTCCTGCTGATTGACGACATCCAGTTCTTTGCCGGCAAGGATCGCTCGCAGGAGGAGTTTTTCCATACATTCAACAGCCTGCTGGAGTCGCGCCAGCAGATCATCCTGACCTGTGATCGCTACCCGAAGGAGGTCGACGGGATCGAATCACGTCTGCGCTCGCGTTTCGGCTGGGGTTTGACCGTTTCAATCGAGCCGCCCGACTTCGAGACGCGGGTGGCCATCCTGCAGAAAAAAGCCGCCGAGCGCGAGCTCGAACTCGATGACCAGGTCGCGTTCCTGATTGCCAAGCGCATGCGCTCGAACGTTCGCGATCTCGAGGGCGCGCTGAACTCGCTGATTGCCAACGCCCGCTTTTCCGGAAGAACCATCGACCTGGACTACACGCAGGAAATCCTGCGCGACGTGCTGGCTGTGCATGATCGGCTGATCACCATCGAGAATATCCAGAAAACGGTGGCGGATTTCTACAAGCTTCGCGTGACCGATTTATTGTCCAAGCGGCGCACTCGGTCGATCGCCCGACCGCGGCAAATGGCGATGTTTCTGGCAAAGTCCCTGACCGAACACTCCCTGCCGGAAATCGGCAGTGCATTCGGTGGCAGAGACCATACGACGGTGCTGCACGCCTGTCGTAAAATCGAAAGCCTGTGTGAAACCGATGGGCGCCTGCGTGAAGAGCGGGCGCGGTTGACGCGGGAATTATCCACTTGAGTTTGGGTAAACAACCGGAGCAAGCTGTGGATAAGTGTGGACACTTTGGTTATCCACATTTGCTCCACAGTAATAGAACCCGCTTCTGGCGGTGAGGAGAGTAAGTTAACTAACTGATAGTAATGGAAAAAATGGCTTATTCACAGAATCAACAGGCCCTATTACTACAGCTCTTTTCTTACTTATAAACAAAAGAATCAAGCGGGGGCATTCCCGCCCGGACCGGACGAGTAAGGAGCCATCATGAAATTCTCGATACCACGTGAGGCCTTGTTGGCCCCGATTGCACAGGTCGTCAACGTGGTGGAGCGCAGGCAGACCTTGCCGGTGCTGGCCAACTTTCTGATCGAGGCGGTCGATGAGGGATTGCGCATCACCGGCACCGACATGGAAGTGGAGCTGATCGCGCGGGCCAGGGCCGAAGTGGCGCAGACCGGCAGCGTCACCGTGCCGGCCCGCAAGCTGGTCGATATTTGTCGAGCGTTGCCGGAGGGTGTGAAGATCAACGTCCAGCTCAATCAGGACAAGCTGGCCCTGCATGCCGGGCGGAGTCGTTTCAGCCTGGCGACCCTGCCGGCGAGCGAATTTCCGGCCAGTGACCAGGCGGATAGTTTGCAGACCTATCAGTTGGAGCAGGGGCGGCTGCGCTGGTTGATAGAAAAAACCAGTTTCGCCATGGCCCATCAGGACGTCCGTCATTATCTCAACGGACTGCTGCTGGAGTTTCGCGATGGCGCGGTGCGCGCGGTTTCAACGGACGGCCATCGTCTGGCGCTTGGCGAAATCGAGGCGGCGGTCAGCGGAGAATTGCGCAGCCTGATCGTGCCGCGCAAGGGGGTGCTTGAGCTCAATCGCGTACTCGAAGACAGCGACGATCCGCTCAACGTGATCGTCGGCCAGGGTTTCCTGCGCGTCGACCGAGACCGCATCGTCATGACAACAAAGCTGATCGACGGGCGCTTTCCGGATTACGAGGCGGTGGTGCCGATGGCCACCGAGCAATCGCTGGTCGCCGATCGCGCGGCTTTTGTCGACGCCCTGCATCGTGCGGCGATTCTGTCAAACGAAAAGTACCGCGGCGTGCGCCTGGAAATGACGCCGGGACAGGTTCGAATCAGCGCCCACAATCCGCAGCAGGAAGAAGCCACTGAAGAGATCGAGGCCGAGCACAGCTACGAGGATCTCAAGGTGGGTTTCAACGTCAACTATCTGCTCGACGCCCTGGGCTCGATCGACGGCGAGCAGGTCCGCCTGGCGCTGCGCGACGCCAACAGTTCTTGCCTGATCACGGCCACCGACAACGAGGCGGTTCGTCAGGTGGTGATGCCTTTGAAGCTCTGACAGAACGTGAACGGGCGAGCGGCGCCCATTAGCGGCTCGGGAGCGCCCGGGACGCCATGAGTCTTGAACGGCTCTCAGTGGTCGGCGTCAGAAACTTGGCCAGCGTGGAAATCGAGCCCGGGTCCGGACTGAACTGGCTTCAGGGGCCGAACGGGGCGGGCAAAACGAGCGTACTGGAAGCCATTTACCTGCTCGCACGCGGACGGTCCTTTCGCAGTCAGAAAATCGCTTCGGTCATTCAGCACGGCGTTGATGAGTTGCGCGTGGTGGCCCGGCGGCGCGATTCCGGGCGGCGTCTAGGCATGGCGCGGTCGAGTTCAGGATGGCGCGGTCGAATCGACGGGCTCGATAGCCAGCGCCTGAGCGAATTCGCCCGAGCGTTGCCGTTGGTGCTCATGGAGCCGGACAGTCATCGTCTGGTCGACGGCGGTCCGGACCTGCGGCGTCAGTATCTGGACTGGCAGTTGTTTCACGTGGAACAGGGCTACCTGGATTTGTGGCGTCGCTACGCGCGTTTTTTGAAGCAGCGCAACGCCGCGCTGAAGGCTCAGGCAGAGGACGCCGTGATTGACGCCATTGAAGCACCGATGGTGGCGGCGGGGGGAGGGATCAACCGCGCTCGCCAGAAGCAGGTGGAAACCATCGGGCAAGTGCTCGAGCAGTTGGCCACCGAGCTGCCTTTTCGTCTGCCGGGCCGTCTGAGTTTGCGCTACCGTCCCGGGCACCCGACCGAGCAGGACCTGGGCGAGGCCCTGGGCGATTTCCGGGATCGTGATCGCGAACTTGGCTACACCCGGCGCGGCCCGCATCGGGCCGATTTGGTGCTGAGCTGTGGCGAACGTCCGGCCGCAGAGGAACTCTCGCGCGGTCAGCAGAAGCTTCTGGCCTTGCTGTTGCTGTTGGCGCAGCTGAGACTGCTGATCGCCGGTGCGCCGGTCGCACCGCTGCTGCTCCTGGATGATCCGGTCTCCGAGCTGGACGCGCCCCACCTCGAGACGCTGCTGGAGTGGCTGAGCGTGCAGCAGGTTCAGACCTGGGTGACCGCGACATTGCCGTGTCCGCGACCGGCAAGCGTGTTCCACGTGGAACAGGGCGAAATTCGGCCAGTGGTATAATCAGGAAGTTATCTCGAAGCGAGCCCCCATGACTGAAGACACCTACGGCTCGGGCAGTATCAAGGTCCTCAAGGGGCTCGATGCGGTCCGCAAACGACCCGGCATGTACATCGGCGACACCGATGACGGTACCGGCCTGCATCACATGGTCTTCGAGGTCGTCGACAACTCGATCGACGAGGCCCTGGCCGGGCACTGCGATGAAATCACGGTGGTGTTGCACGACGACGGGACCGTGAGTGTCTCCGACAACGGTCGTGGCATCCCGGTTGATATGCATGACGAAGAGGGACGGTCGGCCGCCGAGGTGATCATGACCGTGCTGCACGCCGGCGGCAAGTTCGACGACAACTCCTACAAGGTCTCCGGTGGCCTGCACGGGGTCGGGGTGTCGGTCGTCAACGCGCTGTCGGAGCGGCTGGAGTTGGAGATCCATCGTCAGGGCCGGCGCTGGACCCAGGTCTACACCGGCGGCGTTCCGCTTTCGCCACTGGCTTCGACCGAATTGAGCGAGCGCACCGGGACCACCATCCGCTTCCTTCCGAGTCGGGATACGTTCTCCGATATCGAATTCCACTACGACATCCTGGCCAAGCGCCTGCGTGAGCTGAGTTTCCTCAATTCCGGCATCGCTATCCAGATTCGCGACGAGAGAAGCGGCAAGGAAGACCGCTTTTGCTATGAGGGCGGCATCCGCTCCTTTGTGCAGCATTTGAGCGAAAAGAAGACTCCGCTCCATCCCAATACCCTGCATTTTCAGGCCGAATCCGACGGGATCACGGTCGAGGCGGCGCTGCAGTGGACCGACGCCTATCAGGAAAGCGTGTTCTGCTTTACCAATACCATCCCGCAGCGCGACGGCGGTACCCATCTGGCGGGTTTCCGCACGGCGCTGACCCGGACGCTCAATGCCTATATCGAAGAATCGGGTATCGCCAAAAAGTCCAAGGTCCAGACTACGGGTGACGACTGTCGCGAAGGCCTGATTGCGGTGCTGTCGGTCAAGGTGCCTGATCCGAAATTTTCCTCGCAGACCAAGGACAAGCTCGTCTCCTCCGACGTCAAACCAGCCGTGGAGTCGGTGATAGCCGAGCATCTCCGCGATTTTTTGCTTGAAAATCCGAATGATGCCCGGGTGATCACCAGCAAGGTGGTCGAAGCCGCGCGGGCCCGCGAGGCCGCGCGCAAGGCGCGCGACATGACCCGGCGCAAGGGTGTGCTCGACGTGGCCGGCCTGCCCGGCAAGCTGGCCGACTGCCAGGAAAAGGATCCAACGCTGTCGGAGTTGTTTATTGTCGAGGGTGACTCGGCCGGCGGGTCGGCCAAGCAGGGCCGGAACCGCAAGTACCAGGCCATCCTGCCGCTCAAGGGCAAGATCCTCAATGTCGAAAAGGCCCGCTTTGACAAGATGCTGGGCTCGGCCGAGGTCGGAACCCTGATCACCGCGCTCGGCACCGGCATCGGGCGCGACGAATTCGACGTTGAGAAGTTGCGCTACCACCGCATCATCATCATGACTGACGCCGATGTCGACGGCTCGCATATTCGCACCTTGTTGCTGACGTTCTTCTACCGGCAGATGCCGGAGTTGATTGAGCGCGGACACGTCTACATCGCCCAGCCGCCGCTCTACAAGATCAAGCAGGGCAAGCAGGAGTGGTACCTCAAGGACGAGGCGGAAATGAACCGCTACATGCTCGAGCGCGCGCTCGATGGCGCCCGCCTGTTTCCGGCCGAAGATACCCCGGCGGTGCAGGACAGCGCGCTGGCCGAACTCCTGCGTAATTTCCAGCAGGCCGACCAGGTCTCAGAGCGCCTGAAGCTGCGCTACGACCGTGATGTGATCAGCCAGATCATTGATTTCAAACCATTTGTTCTCGATCCATCATTTGACGTTCAGAGCTGGTCGGAAGAACTGACAGCGCGCCTGGAGCAGGCGACGCCGGCCGGCGTGGTCTGGCATATCAAGCCGCTGGGAAGCGGCGGCGTGGTGATTTCCCGCCACGGCCAGGGCGTGGTCCAGGACACCATTCTCGACGAGACCTTCTTCCGCTCGCCGGAGTATCGCCAGCTGGCTCGGGTAGGCTCGGTGGTTGGTGATCTTTTTGGTCCCGGTGCGCGCATCGAGCGGGGCAACCAGTCCGCCCGGGTCAGACGCTTTGCCGAGGCCTACGACTGGCTGATGAAGGAATCGCGCAAGGGCCGAACTTTCCAGCGTTTCAAGGGCTTGGGCGAGATGAATCCGGACCAGCTGTGGGACACCACGGTCAACCCGGATACCCGCCGCTTGCTGAAAGTGACCATCGAGGATGCGGTGGCGGCCGACGAGATTTTCTCGACCCTGATGGGCAACGAAGTCGAACCCCGCCGCGCCTTCATCGAAACCAACGCGTTGCAGGTCAGCAACCTCGACGTCTGAGGTTCGCGTTGTAAAAAAGCATCACGCAGAGACGCAGAGACGCCGGGAACGCAGAGAAAAATAGAGTGGTTTTTGGGCGTGCCGGGTCTCAAGGTCTGAACGCACGCAACGTAAGCTCTCCTTTACTCTGCGTACTCTGCGGCTCTGCGCCTCTGCGTGATGCAAGAACCTGAAGCAGCCCCGATCTAACCTGACCCCTTCAAAGCCGCAAAACAGCAGAAATTCAGGCACTGAAACCAGTCGAT
>CAZUTZ010000044.1:0-12452 GCA_964623655.1 uncultured Wenzhouxiangella sp. | reverse complement strand
AACCGGCTGAGAGCGCGCTCCAAGGGCGAGAAAGGGCCCGGTGAAATCGTTTCGCTGGAGCACCTGCTGCACGAGCAGCGACTGGTCAAGTCCAGCGACGAGATTCGCTGCATGCGTCGGGCTGCGCGCATCGCCGCAGACGCGATGAAGCGGGCCATGAAACAGTGTCGGCCGGGCATGAACGAAGCCGAAATCCAGGCCGAACTGATCCACGAGTATCAGCGTCACGCCTGCGAGCCGGCCTATCAGCCGATCGTTGCCGGCGGCGCCAATGCCCTGATCCTGCACTACATCACCAACGACCAGCCGCTGCCGGATTCCGGCCTGTTGCTGATTGATGCCGGCTGTGAGTATCACAATTACGCCGCCGACATTTCGCGCACTTTCCCGGTCAACGGGCGGTTCAGCGCCGCCCAACGCGATGTGTACGAGCTGGTGCTGGCCGCTCAGCACGCCGCCATCGACCAGGTCCGCAGCGGTCGGCCGTTTGATGCGTTCCACGAGACGGCCGTGCGCGTGCTCACCGAAGGTTTGATCGATCTGAAACTGCTCAGCGGCAGCGTCGATGACAACATCGAAAACGAAACCTACCGCCGTTTTTAC
Organism: uncultured Wenzhouxiangella sp.; assembly: GCA_964623655.1. Classification (GTDB taxonomy): domain Bacteria; phylum Pseudomonadota; class Gammaproteobacteria; order Xanthomonadales; family Wenzhouxiangellaceae; genus Wenzhouxiangella. The sequence continues at coordinate 11,849 of CAZUTZ010000044.1, read as the reverse complement.
ATGCACAAGACCGGGCACTGGCTCGGCCTGGACGTGCACGACGTCGGCGACTACCGGATCGACGGGCAGCCACGACTGCTGGAAGGCAACATGGTCGTCACGGTCGAACCCGGCCTGTATATCGGCGCCGAAGACGACATCCCCGAAGCACTGCGCAACATCGGCGTGCGCATCGAAGACGATATCCGCGTCACCCACGACGAGCCGGAGAACCTGACTCGTGCGGTCCCCAGCACAGTCGACGAAATCGAAGCGCTGATGAGCCGATGAGCGATTTCGACGTCGTCTTTGCCGGCGGCGGCCTGGTCGGGGCGGCGGCGGCCGTGGGTCTGGCGCGCGCCGGCCGGCGAGTCGCCGTGATCGAGGCTGCCGAGCGCCGGGCCAACCATCAGCCCAGCTACGATGATCGAACGCTGGTCATCAACGCCGCCTCGCTGAATATCCTGACCGCTCTGGGCCTGCTGCCGGACGATCTGACACGCACCCCGGTACGGCGCATCCGGATCACTCGTGCCGGCGGCTTCGGGCTGCTGGAGCTGCGCGCCGCCGACTACCAGCGCGACCGGTTCGGTGCGGTCATCGTGGCGCGCGAACTGGGCAACGTGCTGCTGAAGGCGCTGAGCGACACGACCGGGATCACCGAACTGTGCCCAACCACGCTGGAAACCTTTACTGTCGAGGCCGACCATGTGCGGGTCCGGCTGGGCGACGGCAGCCGCATTCGCACCCGCCTGCTGGTCGGCGCCGACGGAACCCGGTCCATGGTGCGCCAGATTGCCGGTCTCGAGTCCAGCCATCACGACTATGGCCAGTCGGCGATGATCTTCAACGTGCGCCCCGGCCGGGTCCTGCCTGACACTGCCTGGGAGCGCTTCACCCCGCAGGGTCCGCTGGCACTGCTGCCGCAGCCCGAAGGCCGCCTGGGCGTGGTCTGGATCGACGCCACAGCCGCCATCGACCAGGCCATGGCCTGGGACGACGACACGCTCATCAGCCGCCTGAATCGGCGCTTCGGAACGGCTCTTGGCCAATTCTCCCAGCCCGGAAAACGGGCGCGCTACCCGCTGGTGCAGCAGCGCACCCGGCACCCGGTCGCTGAGCGGGTGGCGGTGATCGGCAATGCCGCCAACAGCGTGCATCCGGTCTCGGCGCAGGGCTTCAATCTGGGCCTGCGCGACGTGGCCAGCCTGATCGAGGTGCTGGAAAAGCACGAGGATCCCGGTTCGGAGCAAGCTCTGTCGACCTACGTCGAACGTCGCCGAGCCGATCAGGAAGCCACCGTCCGCTACACGGATACGCTGGCGCGCGCGTTCACCAATCCCTCGCTGCTGGCCCGGGCCGGCACGGGGCTTGGCTTGGCGGCTCACGCCGTGGTGCCCGCCTTGAGCCGCCGCCTGGTGCAGTCGGCAATGGGCTTTCGCGAGCCGGTCAGCCGACTGGCGCGCGGAGAGGCATGACGATCATGGCGGCGCTGGATTTTGATGTCATCGTGGTCGGCGGCGGGGTTGCCGGAGCCGCCTGCGCCGCGCTGCTGGCATCACAAAACCGCAGCGTCGCGCTGGTGGACGCACGACGCCCCGCATTGAAGACGCCGGACGGTGATTTCGATCCGCGGGTCGTCGCCATCAGCCCGGGCTCCAAACGGGTACTGCAGGGCGCCGGCGGCTGGGCGCGCATCGACGCCGAAAGGCTGGCGCCTTATCGGCATATGGAGGTGCATTCAGCCTCGCTGAAAGTCGCTTTTGCCGCCGCCGATCACGGCCTGGACGCATTGGGCTGGATTGCCGAGATCCCGGCGCTGCAGGCCGGACTTTGGGAAGAACTGGAGCGCAGTGAGCGCGTTCAGCTATTCGCCCCCGGTCTCTGGGAGCGCCTCGAGCTGAGCCGCAGCCTGGCGCGCCTGCAGCTGGTCGATGGACCCCTGTTGCGCGCCGGCCTGATCGTCGCCGCCGACGGCGCACGGTCCCGACTGCGCCACTTGGCCGGCATCGAGGTCGACGAATGGCACTACAACCAGAAAGCGCTGATCGGGCCGGTGACCACCGAGCAGTCGAATACGGGCCTGGCCTGGCAGCGCTTTACCGAGCACGGCCCGCTCGCCCTGCTGCCGCTACCGGATGGTCGCTCATCGATTGTCTGGTCGCAGCCGGCCGCGCGATCCGACCGACTCAAGGCGCTCGACGCTGACGAATTCATCGCCGAGATCAATCAGCACCAGGACGCCCCGCTGGGACCGGTGACGGCGGCCGGAACACTGCACACGCTGCCGCTGGTGCGCCGACGCGCTCGACAGCTGGTTCGGGATCGATTGGTGCTGCTGGGCGATGCCGCCCGCTCGGTTCATCCGCTGGCCGGCCAGGGCCTGAACCTGGGCCTGATGGACGCAGCCGCACTCGCTGAAGTGCTGGAAAGCTGGCAAGGCAACGACCCCGCTGCGGCGCTGAAACGCTATCAGCGCTGGCGTCTGAGCCAGTCCACGCTGATCGGCGGCGGCATCCACGTCATCAACGAAGTGGTACGCGCACCGGCAGGACTCGGGCGGCATGCGCTGGGTCTGGGCTTTGGGCTCGCCGATCGACTCTGGCCACTGCGCGAGAGTTTTGTTGCCCGGGCCTGCGGAATTGACAGCGACAGCCCGCGCCTGGCGCGCACTGGCCCGGCGGCACAAAGCCACCTGTGAGTTCAGCCGCGGCGGGGAAAACTGTTTTTTAATAAAGGCTTATAATCACCAGCCATGTGGCGAGCGCTGAGCAACTTGCTGTCTGAACTCAAGCGCCGCAGCGTGCTGCGTGTCGGTACTGCCTACATCCTCACCGCCTGGCTGATCATCCAGGTGGCGAATACGCTTTTGCCGATTTTCGGGTTCGGCGAGTTGGCTCTCCGATACCTCACAATCTCGCTGATCATCGGGCTTTTGCCGGTTGTGATCCTGTCCTGGGTCTTCGAGTTGACGCCGGAAGGGTTCAAGGTCGACAAGGCCGCAGGGAGCACGGAACCACCTCGCCGCCAAAGCGGCAAGCGCCTTGATCGCGTCATCATCCTGGTACTGGCGATCGGGGTGGCTTACTTCGCGTTCGACAAGTTCGTGATGACACCGGCGCGGGAGGCAGCCCGGGCCGAACAGATCGCCGAACAGATCGAGCAGGCCCGTCTGGCCGGCCGTAGTGAGGCCTTGATCGAGTCTTCCATTGAGAATTCCATTGCCGTTTTACCGTTCGTCAATGTGAGCGCAGACCCGGAACAGGAATACTTTTCCGACGGCATTTCCGAAGAGCTCCTCAATCTGCTCGCCCAGATCCCTGAACTCCGCGTGATTTCGCGATCTTCGGCTTTTTCTTTCAAAGGCCAGAACATCAGTGCCGTCGAGGTGGCCGAACAATTGAACGTCGCTCATGTTCTGGAAGGCTCGGTGCGCAGAGCCGGTGATCGGATCCGGATTACAGCGCAGCTGATCGATCCGGGCGCGGATACTCAGTTGTGGTCGGAAAGCTATGACCGCGAGATGGGCGACATTTTTGCGATCCAGGACGAAATCGCGGCAATGGTTGTCGAGCGCCTGAAACTCGAGCTGCTGGGTGGCGAACCCAGCTCCGATCCGGTTGATCCCGACGCCTATGCCTTGTTTCTGCAGGCCCGCCATGTTGCGCGGCTGGGGACGCCCGAAGCGCTGGAGGAATCAATCGAGCTTTATCGCAAAGCGCTTGAGATCGACCCGCATTACGTCGCGGCCTGGGACAGCCTGGCTGCTGTTTACAGCAACCAGGTTGCCATGGGACTGCGCGCCCGCGAGGAAGGGGTCGAAATGGCGCGCGAGGCAACCGAGCGGGCGTTGTCGATAGAGCCCGACTATGCGCAGTCGCACGCCGAGCTGGGTTGGCTTGCGATGTCGTTTGAAAACGATCTGTCAAACGCGGCAAGCCACTATGACCATGCCCTGAGTCTGGAACCGGAAAACATCTATATCCTCTCCGGAGCGGCCGTGTTGCTGAAAAATCTCGGCCGAATTCACCAGGCGATCCGTTTCGAGGAATACATCATCTCTCACGATCCCCTGAATCCAGGCCTTCACCACAACCTGGCCGTCAGTCAGTTTTTCGTCGGCCACTGGGACAAGGCCATCGCCTCATGGCGCACCGCACTGCGCCTGAGTCCGGGCCGGCTCGGCACGCATTACTTTATCGGTCTTGCGCTGCTCTACGGTGGCGAAGACCCGGCTGCCGCACTCGCTGAATTCGAAAAAGAGCCCCACCCGCCGCTGTCGAAAGCCGGCCTGGCAATGGCGTTTCACGCCCTCGGCCGTGATGATGAATACGAGCGCCAGTTGAATGCACTGATCAACGACTGGGGTGAAGAGTCAGCCACCTCGGTGGTCCGTGTCTATGCGACCACCGGCCAGGTCGACTCGGCCTTCGAATGGCTGGACCGAGTGGTCGAGGCCGGGATGGGCGGACGGATCAGTCCTGCGGATCCCGGTTACGATCTGTTGCGTGATGATCCGCGCTGGAGCGATCTGCTCGAACGCATCGGAAAAGTGCCCGAACAACTCGAAGCAATCGATTTCGAGGTGCGTTTGCCAACCGACTGCGGTGCGGGGAACGGATGCGACTAAGTGTCGGTTTCAATGCCCGGGAGGAAACCAGATCATGATGCGTGGGCGCTCGGGCAAAGCCTTCTGCTAGCATAGCGTTCCTCTGTTTTCGTTCAGCACCCAACGTGTCCCATCCTTTCGTCAATATCGCTTCCGAGGCCGCGCGCAAGGCTGGCGGCCTGATGCGCAAATACCGCGACCGACTGGAGAGCATTCCCGTCGAGCGCAAGGCGCGCCATGATTACGTCAGCGATGTCGACCGGGCCTGCGAGCAGATCATTCGCGAGCATATCCTGCGCCTGCACCGCGACCACGCCATTCTCGGCGAGGAGGGCGGGCAAACCGGCGACAGCGATTACCTCTGGATCATTGACCCGCTGGACGGCACCAGCAACTATCTGCGCGGCATCCCGCACCACGCCGTCTCGATCGCGCTGAAGATCAGGGGGCGAATCGAACACGGCGTGGTCTACGATCCGATGCGCGACGAAATGTTTACCGCCTCTCGCGGCGAGGGCGCCTTCCTGAACGAGCAGCGCATTCGCGTCTCAGGCCGAAAAGACTTGAGCGGTGCGGTGCTCGCCACGGCTTTTCCATTCCGCACCCGTCGCCTGATGCCGGCCTATCAGGGCATGTTCGAGGCCTTGTTCGACAAGATCGAGGACATCCGCCGCGCCGGGACGGCCTCGCTGGATCTGGCCTATGTGGCCTGCGGTCGCCTGGACGGCTACTGGGAGCTGAACCTGAGGCCCTGGGACATCGCTGCCGGCGCCTTGCTGGTGCAGGAAGCCGGTGGCGTGGTCATGGACGTGGCCGGCGGCGAGCGCTGGCTCGAAAGCGGCCACATCATCGCCGCCCCCTTCAAGCTCGTCACACCAATAAGACACGCCATCGAGCCGCACTTAAGCGACGGCATCCGGGCCAAGCTTGGGCGTTCGACGTAGGGGACTTGCAAACCCAAGCCTCACGCAGAGCCGCAAAGACGCAGAGCACGCGGAGGAAAAGAGCGCTTCAAATCTCTGCGGGTTCCTCGTCTCTGCGTGAGTAAAGCCAGCTTTGGGCAGTCCAAAGCTTTGATGCAACCGGCAGAGCGCGCAGACAATCCGATCGTTTGAACCTCCGCGTGCTCAGCGGCTCTGCGTGAGGCAATCGAGCCCTGAATCTCCCTAGGCGTTTCAAGCCGTGCTGATCAAGCGCCGGGCCTTGAGGCCGCCGTGGCCGTCGGCTTCGCCCACGCCGATAAAGCCCTGCGGCCCGTAGACTCGAACCAGTCCGCTGGCGCGATGATCCAGACCGGCCAGGCGCTGACCGGTCAGCAGCCGCGCCGAGGCGGTTTCATCCAGCCGCACCTCCGGCAGCGCGACCAGGGCCTGGTCGGCGGGCTTGAGCAGGGCGCGGGCCTGGTCCCGGTTCATTTCTCGCAGGTCATCCAGATCGACCGCGTCGGAGACTTCGAACGGTACACTGCGAATGCGGCGCAGCGCGCTCAGGTGGCCACCGCAGCCCAGGGCCTCGCCCAGATCGCGCGCTAAAGAGCGGACATAGGTCCCCTTGGAGCAATGCACGCCCAGACGCAGGCGTTCACCGTCCCATCCCATCAACTCAAGCTCGTGAATCGTCACCGGACGAGCCGGTCGTTCGACGTTTTCGCCGCGCCGTGCCTTGCGATAAAGGCGCTCCCCGCCCTGCTTGAGCGCCGAATACATCGGCGGCACTTGCTGAATCGGGCCACGCAAGGGGGCAAGCGCCTGCTCAATGGCCGTTTCGTCCAGATCAGGAACAGGGCGCTGCTGAACAATCTCGCCTTCAGCATCGTCAGTATCGGTCACCGTGCCGAGGCGGACTTCGGCCAGATAGGCCTTGTCGCTGTCGAGCAGAAACCCGGCCACCTTGGTCGCCTCGCCGAAACACAGCACCAACAGTCCCGAAGCCATCGGATCCAGCGTCCCGGTATGCCCGGCCTTGCGAATCCCAAGCACCCGCTTGGCCATCCCGAGCACCGCATTCGAACCCAACCCGACAGGCTTGTCCAGCAGCAAGATCCCGGATTCAGACATCAGGACCTCTGCCACCAAACCCAACCGTTACTTCCGAGACTCCCTGGTCCCTGAGCCCTGACCCCTGACCCCTCAAACCTCAACTCCGCGGCTTACGCGACGCCGCCAGCAACTGCTCGATACGCGAACCCGATTCCGAAGAGGTATCGTGAAAGAATTTCAGGGACGGCGTGAGACGCAGCCGGATGCGGCTGCCCAGCTCACGACGGACCTGGCCGGCGTTTTCGTTGAGAAAGGCAATGATCTCGGGGGCCTGCTCGCTTTCCAGCACGGCCACGTAGACCTTGGCGTGGCCGAGATCGCGCGCGACCTCGACATCGGTCAGGCTGATCAGCCCGGCCGGCAACTCGTACTCGAACGACCGGTGCAGAATATCGGCCAGTTCGCGCCGCAGCAGACCCGCGACGCGCTCGGAACGCGGACCGGCCATTACTGCAGGGTCCGCTGGACTTCAACGCGCTGGAAGCACTCGATCTGGTCGCCGACCTTGACATCATTGTACTGCTTGACACCAATCCCGCACTCGGTACCGGCCTGGACTTCGGCCACGTCGTCCTTGAAGCGGCGCAAGGACTCCAGCTCGCCCTCGAAAACCACCACGTTGTCGCGCAGGACGCGAATCGGATTGGCGCGCTTGACCACGCCTTCGACCACCAGGCAGCCGGCGACGGCGCCGAGCTTGGACGACCGGAACACGTCCTTGACCTCGGCCAGACCGATGATCTGCTCTTTGGTCTCGGTTCCGAGCAGGCCGGTGATGGCTTTCTTGACGTCGTCGATGGCGTCGTAGATCACGCTGTAGTAGTTCAGATCCAGATCGGCTTCCTGAATGATCTTGCGCGCTGAAGCATCGGCACGCACGTTGAAGCCCATGATCACGGCGCTGGACGCCTGGGCCAGGCTGGCGTCGGATTCGGTGATGCCGCCGACGCCGGAAGAGACCACGTTGACCTTGATTTCGTCGGTCGACAGCCGGGTCAGGGCGTCGCGCAGGGCCTCGACCGAGCCCTGCACGTCGGCCTTGATGACCAGGTTGACGTTCTGCACCTCGCCGGTGCCTTCGCCCATCTGCTCGAACAGATTCTGCAGTTTGGCGGCCTGGCGTTCGGCCAGACGGCCTTCGCGAGCCGACTGCTTGCGCTGCTCGGCCGCTTCGCGCGCCTTGCGCTCGTCGGCCACGGCCAGCACATCGTCACCGGCGTTGGGGACGCCCGACAGGCCCAGCACCTCGGCCGGAATGGACGGGCCGGCTTCTTCGATCGGCTGTCCGGTCTCGTCGAACATGGCGCGCACGCGGCCGTACTCCTCGCCGGCAAGTATCATGTCGCCGCGGCGCAGCGTGCCGTCCTGAACCAGGATGGTCGCCACCGACCCACGGCCCTTGTCGAGCGAGGATTCGACCACGACCCCGCGGCAGCGCCGCTCCGGAGCTGCCTTCAGTTCCAGCACCTCGGACTGCACCAGGATGGCATCCAGCAGGGCGTCGATCCCGTCTCCGGTATGGGCCGAAACCGGCACAAAGATTTCCTCGCCGCCCCACTCCTCGGGCACCACTTCCTCGGCCGACAATTCGGACTTGACCCGGTCCGGATCGGCCTCGGGCTTGTCCATCTTGTTGACCGCGACGATCAGCGGCACGCCGGCCGCGCGCGCATGCTGGATGGCTTCCTTGGTTTGCGGCATCACGCCGTCGTCGGCAGCCACCACCAGCACAACGATGTCGGTGGCCTGGGCGCCGCGGGCGCGCATGGCGGTAAAGGCGGCGTGCCCCGGGGTGTCGAGGAAGGTCACCACGCCGTCCGAAGTCTTGACGTGATAGGCACCGATGTGCTGCGTGATACCGCCTTCCTCGCCGGCGGCCACCTTGGCGCGGCGGATGTAGTCGAGCAGCGAGGTCTTGCCGTGGTCGACGTGACCCATGACGGTCACCACCGGCGGACGCGTCACCTTCGATACGTCGGCTTCGACTTCCTCGGCCACCAGTTCCTGCTCGATATCGCGGGCCTGCGCGGCGCGCGCTTCATGACCCATTTCCTCGGCGACCAGAATCGCCGTGTCCTGATCCAGCGGCTGGTTGATGGTCACCATGCTGCCCATGCCCATCAGCGTCTTGATGACCTCACCGGCCTTGACGGCCATCAGTTTGGCCAGTTCGCCGACCGTCACGGTTTCAGGGATCTCGACCTCACGCTTGACCGGCGCTACCGGCTTCTGGAAGCCGTGCTCGGTGCTGGCGGCAGCGCTGGCCGCACGCGACTTGCGCTTGGGCTTGCGGCGCTTGGATTTGGGCGTGACATGGAGCTCTTCGCGGCCGTAGCGGGTGCGGCCGTCATCGGGCGCCTTGTCGGCCCGGCGCTTGCGTTCGGCCTCGCGCTCCGCGGCCTGGCGTGCGACCTGGGCTTCGACCCGGGCCTGCGCTTCGGCCAGTGCACGCTCTTTCTCGGCCTCGACCCGCCGTGCCTCTTCTTCAGCTTCGCGCTGCTTGCGCGCCTCTTCTTCGATTCTGGCCTGCTCTTCCTGCTCGCGCTGGCGCTGCTCGGCTTCCTCGCGCTCGATCCGCTCGGCCTCCTCGCGCGCCTTGCGCGCTTCTTCCAGCGCCCTGGCCGCGGCCTCGCGCTCCGGATCGCTCTGGTCCTGCTCGGCGATCGCACCGCGCTTGACGTAGGTGCGGCGCTTGCGGACCTCGACGTTGACCGTGCGCGAGGGCGCCGCACCGCGGCCGCGGGTGCGCCCGGCGCCGGCGGCCGGAACCTTGATTTCGCTCAGCGTCTTGCGCTTCAGCGTGACTTTGCGCGGACCGCCGGCGGCATCGGCTTCACCCTTGCCGTGGGACGTCCGGAGATAGCTCAGCAGTCTTTTCTTGTCGTCATTGGTCACCTCGGCCGCGGGGCTGGCGACCTCGATGCCGGCTTCGTTGAGCTGAGTGATCAGACGATCCACGGGGACGCCCAACACTTCAGCCAATTGCGTAACGGTGACCTCAGACATTCGTTTACCTCGATTTCTGCGTAACTTACTCTTCAGTGAACCAGTGTTCGCGAGCCTTCATGATCAGCTCGGCGGCCAGCTCCGGTTCCAGGTCCTTGACGTCTTCCAGCTCGTCGACCGCACATTCGGCCAGGTCGTCGCGCGTGCGCACGCCTTTCTCGGCCAGACGAAAAGCAATGGATTCCGTCATGCCCTCGAGATCGAGCAGATCCTGCTCGGGGCGATGCTCCTCGAGCTGCTCCTCGGAGGCAATCATCTGCGTCAGCAGGGCGTCGCGGGCACGCTGGCGCAACTCGGCGACGATATTCTCGTCGAATTCCTCGATCGCCAGCAGCTCGGACTCGGGCACGTATGCGACTTCCTCGACGTTGGTGAATCCTTCGGCCACCAGAATGGAGGCAAGTTCTTCGTCCACGTCGAGCTTGGTCATGAACATTTCCAGCACCGTGCGGGATTCGCTCTCGCTTTTCTGCTCGGCCTGCTCCACGGTCATCACGTTAAGCTGCCAGCCGGTCAATTCCGAGGCCAGTCGAACGTTTTGCCCGCCGCGGCCAATCGCCTGGGACAGGTTGTCCTCTTCGACGGCAATATCCATGCTGTTGGAGTCTTCGTCGACCACGATGGAGTGGACTTCGGCCGGCGCCATGGCGTTGATGACGAACTGGGCGGGATTCTCGTCCCACAAAATGATGTCGACGCGCTCGCCGGCCAGCTCGTTGGAGACCGCCTGCACACGCGAGCCGCGCATGCCGACGCAGGCCCCGATCGGATCGGTCCGGGCATCCAGAGCGCGCACGGCAATCTTGGCCCGTCGACCGGGGTCGCGCGCCGCGCCGCGAATCTCGATCAGGTCCTGGCTGATTTCGGGCACTTCCAGCTTGAACAATTCGATCAGGAATTCGCCCATGGTGCGGCTGACGAACAGCTGGGGGCCGCGCTGGTCCGGACGGACCTCGTAGAGATAGCCGCGCATGCGGTCTTTCGGCCGGGCCGTCTCACCGGGAATGGTGTGGCGCGAGGGCACGAAGGCCTTGGCGTTTTCGCCCAGGTCGAGCACGATACCACCGCGCTCCATGCGCTCGATCTGGCCGTGAATCAATTCGCCGACGCGGTCGGCATAGGCTTCGACCACCTGCTCGCGCTCGGCCTGGCGGACTTTCTGCACGATGACCTGCTTGGCCGCCTGGGCGGCAATGCGACCGAATTCGGGCGGCTCCATCGGCTCCTCGATGAAGTCGCCGACCTCCAGCTCCGCATCGTATTCGCGCGCCTCGGTCAGGCGTATCTGGCGGTCGGCTGACTCCAGCTCCACTTCTTCCTCGTCATCCGACAGCACCTCCCAGCGCCGAAAAGCTTCGTAGTCGCCGCTTTTGCGATCAATCGCCACGCGCACCTCGATGTCCTCGGGGTGACGCCGCTTCGCCGCTGATTCCAGCGCCGCCTCGATCGCCTCAAAAATGATCTCCTTGGCGAGACCCTTTTCGTTGGAGACCACATCCACGACCTGCAGAATTTCCTTGCCCTTGTTCATGACCTATTCGCTTGTCTTCAGTCCTCTCGCCTTGCGGCGAACAATGCTTCCAGATCGGGCGCCAGATGCGCTCGAGCGATATCGGCAATGGCCATTTCGACTTCCTGGCCATCGACGTTCAAAACGACGCTGGTCTCGTCGGCCCGCACGATCGGGCCTTTGAATCGGCGTCGCCCGTCAAGGGGCGCAAGCAGCTGGACTGCCGCCGTCTCGCCGACGAAGCGGGCGAAATGCGCGCCGGTAAACAGTGGACGCTCGACCCCGGGCGACGACACCTCCAGGGTGTACTGGCCCGGCACCGGTTCTTCGACGTCCAGCAAGGCCGAGACTTCCCGGCTCACGCGCTCGCAGTCTTCGACCACAATGCCGTCGGGTTCGGCGTCGATGTAGACGCGCACCACGCGATTTTTCGGGTTGGACAAATACTCCACGCCAACCAGCTCAAAGCCCAGATCCGCAATGACGGGCTCGATCAGGGTCTGCAATCGATCCGTTACCGCCATGATCCGCGTGCTACTCCTTGGCTGCCGTTGGGCTTATCGTCCGATGAATTTCGTCGGGCGGCCGGATTTTCCGACCCCCAGTACGAAAAAAGCCCCTTTGACCAGGGGCTTTTTCGAGTTTCTCACGAAACCTGGTAGCGGGGGCAGGATTCGAACCTGCGACCTTCGGGTTATGAGCCCGA
>CAZUTZ010000043.1:0-12457 GCA_964623655.1 uncultured Wenzhouxiangella sp. | reverse complement strand
CAGATGGGCCAGGTCCTTGAAGAATATGCGCCCGTGCGCCAGCGGCTTGGCCTTGACCAGGCGTTTGTACATGTAAGCCTCCCAGGTCAGGGTCTGCACGTCCGGATCGCGACAGATACTGACGAATCGCTCGCGTCGATTGTCGGTGCTGTACCAGAACCGCTGCAGCAGCCCCAGAACCCAGAACACGCGACCGTGCGCTTTCATGAAGCGCTTGCGGGCGGCGCGCAAGGCACGCGGGTTGCCGCTGCGGCAGAATTCATCGGCGGCATCAGCCGCCATTCGGCCGCTCGCCATGGCGTAATAAATGCCCTCTCCGGAGGCCGGCGCGACGCAGCCGGCGGCATCGCCGGCCAGCAGGACATCCTTCCCGTTGTCCCAGCGTTTGAGTGTTTTCAGCGGGATGGGCGCGCCTTCGCGCCGAATGGTTTCGCTGTCGGCCATGCCCGTGCGCTCGCGCAGCTTGCTGACCGCTGCGCGCATCGAGAAACCTTTCCGGGCGGTGCCCACGCCGATGCTGGTCTGCTCACCGTGGGGAAAGATCCAGGCATAGAAGTCCTGCGACAACTCGCCCTGGTAATAGACGTCACAGCGTTTGCGATCGAAATCCTTCGCGCCCTGCTCGGGCGAACTGACGATTTCGTGATAGGCGGCGACGAAGGGGATATCGTGCGCCTCGGGGATGCTTTGCCGGGCGACTTCCGAGCGCGCGCCATCGGCGCCGATCAGCAGGCGCGCAGCCACCCTTTTCTGCGCCGACTCGGGTTGCTTGTGCTCCGAACCCAGCTCGTAGACGACGACCAGCCGGCCGTCGGCATCGTGCTCGATGGCCTTGAAATTCCCTGCACGTCGCTTCGCCCCGGCCTGCTCTGCACGCTCGCGCAACCATTCGTCGAAGTGCTCGCGATCGACCATGCCGACAAAACCGTTGATCGGCATGTCGACTTCGCGCGAGGCCGGCGAAACCATGCGGGCGCAATTCACGCGCGAGGCGAGCAGGGACTCGGGAATATCAAATTCCTCGAGCAAGACCGGCGGCACTGCGCCACCGCAGGGTTTGATCCGCCCGCCGCGATCGAGCAGAAGGACGGAGCGGCCCAGACGCGCCAGATCATGCGCTGCCGTGGCGCCTGCCGGCCCGCCACCAACGACGACCACATCAAAAACTTCAACCTGCGACTCTGGCTGCATCCGATTTTCTCCTTGAGGCATAGAAACGATAACCCTGCACAGCGTCAGCCGCAAGATTGAATCACGAGGTTGTCCAGCGTTCGCGAGGGCTCGGGATCAAAGAGCTGGAGATACCAAATCGCGGACAGCGAACGCTGAAATCATCATGCCGAACACATAAGCCATGATGCCGGTCATGTTGTACCAGGGCGCCCGTTCCCTGGGGCGCTCCAGCAGCCGCAGCATGAACAGCAGCTGCAGGGCCAGCAGCACGACTATTGCCGCTGCGTGATAGGGGCGCTCCCACCACAGCAGCAAGCCGATCACGACCAGCTGCGGCACGATCATGGAGATGCAGGCCACACGCGCGGCACGGTCGACGCCGAGCTGGGCCGGCAGCGATGCCACACCCATGCGCCGATCGCCATCCACGGACTTGAAATCATTGATCGTCATGATGCCGTGCGCGCCCAGACTGTAAAGAACGGCAAGGCTGATGATCGGCCAGCCCGGCAAGGCTGACAGCATCGCAGCCGCGCCGGTGAACCAGGCAATCCCCTCATAACTGAATCCGACCGCAGTGTTTCCCCACCAGCCGTTTTGCTTCAGGCGAATGGGCGGCATGCTGTAAGCCCAGGCCAACAACAGCGCAACGACGGTGGCCACCAGAACCCAGAGCCCGAGAACAGCGGCCAGCAGCAGCGACACCAGGCTTCCCAGCAGCGCGAGGTACAGCCCCCAACGGCCCGGGATGCGGCCGGAAGGAATCGGACGGTCTGGTTCATTGATGGCGTCGACGTGGCGATCAAACCAGTCGTTGATTGCCTGGCTGGTTCCGCAAACCACGGGGCCCGCCAGAATGATGCCGCCGAGCGCAAACAGCCAGCGATCCTGCACCGCCACGCCGGCCGAGACAATGCCGCAGGCGAACGCCCACATGGGGGGAAACCATGTGACCGGCTTGAACAGCTCCAGCACGGCCTTGGCGGATGGGATCGACGTCATTGCGGGGAAGTGTACCCCAGCAGGCGCGCCTCACCGCTGTTTGTCATCAATTGAAAACGCCGGCGCGGGGCTCCGCGCGGACGACCACGGAGGCGCGGAAAAACGCTGTATTCATTGACAAAACAGCCCCTCGCACGTACTATGGATCCTAGGGAAAACGGCTGCGCGCGACAGCCTGTCGCGGGTCGTTTCAGAAGCTTATGAGAAAATGCCGAGGTCGTCAGGCAGCTGATTCGGACACGAAAGTGTCGACTGGCCCTGCATCTCTATATACACCCGAGGAGCGACGCCGTCGCGACAGTTCCGTCTGGACATTGGTCCAGGGTATTCTGGCACCGCTGCAGTTCCTGGTCTTTCTGGTCAGCCTCGTGCTGGTCTTCCGTTATCTGGCCACCGGCGTCGGAGAAAGCGCCGCAACCGTTTCAATCGTCATCAAGACGATGCTGCTTTACTTGATCATGGTGACCGGCGCCATTTGGGAACGTGAGGTCTTCGGACGCTACTTGTTCGCTCCCGTGTTTTTCTGGGAAGACTTCGTCAGCATGTTCGTGCTGTTGCTGCACACGGCTTACCTCGTCGTTTTGATGACCGGCGCCATGGACGTACAGGGCCAGATGGTTCTGGCCCTCGTGGCTTACGCGGCTTATGTCCTGAACGCGGCGCAATTTTTGATCAAACTCCGCGCCGCGCGGCTTTCGGCTGCGGCACAGGACGCCAGAGAAAATCAGGCCGCGACCTCCGGGGCCTCGACATGAGGTGTGGCGGCAAAAAAACCACCGCAGCATTGGACTGGCGCCGGGGGAGCGACCCTGACCGCTTCGCAACGTCTCAAGCTGGACGGTCGGCATGAGTCGCGGTAGCGGCGTTCTATCGTCCGCCTGGACTCGGGTCGGGCCGAAAATGCTGCCGTTTGCGGATGTGGCAACCAAGGAATTGCCGCTGAGCCGGCTGCTGCGCCTGTCGCTGTTCCAGGTCACGGTGGGCATGGCCGTAGTGCTGCTGACCGGCACGCTCAATCGGGTCATGATCGTCGAGCTCGGGATACCCGCCTGGCTGATCGCGGTGATGGTCTCGCTGCCGCTGGTCTTTGCCCCGCTGCGCGCCTTGATCGGTTTCCGGTCAGACACGCACCGCTCGGTGCTTGGCTGGCGCCGTGTCCCCTACATCTGGTTCGGCACCCTGCTGCAGTTTGGCGGCTTGACCATCATGCCCTTCGCGCTGCTGGTCTTGTCCGGCGACGGCGTCGGTGCGGTCTGGATCGGCGTGGTCGGTGCCGCCCTGGCCTTCCTGCTGACCGGGGCCGGCATGCACACGGCGCAAACCGCCGGCCTGGCACTGGCCGGAGACCTGGCGCCGGAGAAATCACGGGGCCGGGTCATCGCCCTGCTCTACGTCGTCCTGCTGCTGGGTATGGGCGCAAGTGCGCTGATTTTTTCCGTCGCGCTGAGCAACTTTGAGCAGATTCAGTTGATCAAGGTGCTGCAGGCTGCCGCACTGGCCACCCTGATCCTCAACGGTATCGCGCTGTGGAAACAGGAAGCGCGCGATCCGAAGCGGACCGCCAGTGATGCGCCGCGCCCGGCATTCCGGGACGCCTGGCGCAAGCTGAGCGCTCAGTCCGGAATGCGTCGCTTCTTGCTGGTGGTCGGTCTAGGTAGCGTCGCGTTCAGCATGCAGGACATCCTGCTCGAACCCTATGGCGCAGAGGTGCTGGGACTCAGCGTGAGCGAAACCACACTGCTCACGGCACTGCTCGCCGCAGGCGCCCTCGTCGCCTTTGCCTACGCTGCCCGGTCCCTGAGCCGCGGCAGCGACCCGCATCGCCTGTGTGCAGGCGGAATGCTGGTGGGAATCTGCGCGTTCACCGCCGTGATTCTGGCCGGTCCGCTCGAGTCGGCTACGGTATTCAGGATCGGTACTTTCCTCATCGGATTCGGGGGCGGCCTGTTTGGCGTCAGCACCCTGACGGCGGCCATGAACATGGCCGGCGACAGCGATAACGGCATCGTGCTGGGCGTCTGGGGGGCCGTTCAGGCCACCGCGATCGGGACCGGTATCGCACTCGGCGGCGGCATTCGCGATGTGGTTGATGGTTTCGTCAGCCAAGGCCTGCTCGGGCCCGCGCTCAGCGGCCCGGCCGTCGCTTATGGGGTGGTCTACCACCTGGAAATCTTGTTATTGTTTATTACGCTGGCAATTGTTGGTCCTCTGGCCCAGCCATGGCAGCGCGGCCGTTCGACCGAAAACGCTGGCAGGCGTTTCGGTTTGGATCAGATGCCGGGTTAATCCGGTCAAAGGAGTCAATGTCATGCCCTCAGGTTTCATCACAAGCTATATCAACGTGGCACAGCTTGCCGTGTACGCATTCTGGATCTTTTTCGCCCTTCTGGTCATCTACCTTCGACGGGAAGACAAGCGCGAAGGGTATCCGCTGGAGTCGGATCGCAGCGCGCGATCATCACGCGTCAAGGTGGTGGGCTGGCCGCTGCCCCCGGCACCGAAAACGTTTTTGCTGAGGGACAACCAAGGTACCGTCCAGAAGCCCGAGCCACCGCCGCCCCCCAGCGAAGTGGCGCACACCGAAGTCAAAGGTAGTTACCCAGGTGCACCGCTGGTGCCCACAGGGGATCCAATGCGCGACGGCGTGGGCCCGGCAAGCTATTCACCGCGTGAGGACAAGCCGGATTTGGCCATCACCGGCAAGCCGAAAATCGTGCCGATGCGCGTGGCGACCGACTTCCGAGTCGAACCCACCGATCCCGATCCCCGCGGCATGTCGGTCGTCTGCGCCGACGGCAAGGTTGCCGGCAAGGTCGTTGATCTGTGGGTCGACCGGGCTGAACCGCGCATCCTGTACTACGAAGTCGCACTGGATGCCCCACCGAAAGAAGACGGTGCCGAATCCGACAGCAAAAACGTGCTCCTGCCCTACGGATTCGCCCGCGTCGACTTCAGCAAGGGACGGATCAACGTCTCCTCGGTGATGGCGAAGCACTTCGCCGATGTGCCGAGGACGAAGAGCGACAAGCAAATCACGCGCCTCGAGGAGGATCGTATCTGCGCCTACTTTGCCAGCGGCCATCTCTACGCTCACCCCTCGCGCCAAAAGCCTTTCATCTAGACAACAGCGCCCGGCATGCAGAGCACGCATGCCGGGCTTCAAACCGGGTTTTCGGGAAAGAAATCCATCACACGGGCATTCTGCGTTGGTAACGACGCAGTTTCGTCGTGATTGGTATATTAACGGCTGAAAATAAAGCGCCGTGACTGACGAAAGAGAGGCTGGTTTGACCGAAATCAGAAGTGAAGATCTCAAGCCTTTACCGGGCCCTCTGCCTGAAGGCGAACACGTTCTGTGGCAAGGCTCACCGCAATGGCAGCCGATGGGTCGTCGGGTTTTCCATACTTACAAGATATCCATCTATTTCGCCGTAATCATTGCCTGGGTCGGCATCGCTGCCGGTCTGGGTGGTGGCCTGAGTGACGCCTTGCGCTCACTGCTCTGGACAATACCGCCCGCCCTGGCGGTTGTTTTGCTGCTGGGTTTTCTTGGCTGGGCTTACAGCCGCAGCACCGTTTACACCATCACCAACAAGCGGGTCATCATTCAGTCAGGACTGGCCTTCACCACGGCAATCAACTTGCCCTTCAGCAAGCTCGACAGCGCCGATCTGGCCACCTTCAACGACGGCAGCGGCGACATCGAGTTGACCATGTCGGGGCCACGAATCCTTTACAGCATGATCTGGCCGAATAACCGCCTGTTTGCGATCAGACGGCCCAAGCCGGTTCTCTGGGCGCTGGCAGAGCCTCGCCAGACAGCCGATATTCTGGGTCAGGCTTTGGCCAGCGAAGAGCGGCAGGAACAACAGGCCGGCAAACCTGCAGCGGACCAGCAAGCCGATCTGCCGAACGCAACGGCGAGGTAACCGCTAAATGAACGACCCTCATCACCACCATGAAATAAGAATTCCGCGCAGCGTGCTGATCGGCTTTGGATTATTCCTTGCCGCAGTCGTGACTGCGGTGGCCATTTTTCGCTTTTCTGGGATGGAGCCGCTGGCCCAGGTACCCGAACCCGATCACATCGTTGAGCAACGCGAATTTCGATTCCTTGACGGCGGCGAGGGAACGGTCGAGGTTTTTGCGGTCCGGGAAGCCGACGAGGATCGGCTTGTTCACGTGATCGGGGCCGGCGACGGCGGTTTTATTCGCGGTGTCTTGCGCAGCATGGCCCGCTCCCGCCGGGCAAACGGGATCAGCGAAGAGCATCCCTTCATCCTGATCCATTCCGCCAGCGGCACCGTGCTGCTGGAAGATCCAACAACCGAGCAAAGAATTGATCTGCAAGCTTTCGGGCCGGCGAGTGTCGAGGCCTTCAAAGCCCTGTTAGCCGATGCTGAAAACCGGTCATGAGCGGACTGGCACGAAATGAAGAAGTCCGGTTGTTGATCGCCTCGCTTCAGGGTTAGGCCGGAACCTTGCAGCTCACCGTCGCCACTATCACTTTCGCCACCTTGCTCTGGTGGTCGAGCACGGGCCTGATTTTCTTCCTGAATGCGCGACCGGCTCACACCTTCCGCTGGAGCATGCTCGTCGGAACCCTCATTCTGGTCGCCGCTCTTTACGGTTTGTGGGCGAGTGCCGGCTCTGAGTCCGTCCCTGCGGCCTTTATCGCCTTCAGCTGCGGTCTGCTTATCTGGGGCTGGCACACCATGAGTTACTACATGGGCGTCATCACTGGGCCGCGACGCGAGCCTTGCCCGCCGCAGTGCCGAGGACTGACACGTTTTCGGCACGCACTGAGAACCAGCGTGTACCATGAATTCGCGATCATCGCGACGGTCGCGGTGATGCTGTGGTTGACCTGGGGCCAGAGCAATCGAGTCGGCCTTTGGACCTTCCTGCTGCTATGGGGCATGCACGTCAGCGCCAAGCTCAATGTGTTTCTGGGCGTGCGCAACCTCAACGTGGAATTCATTCCGGCACGTCTGAGCTATCTGAGCACCTATTTCCGACAAAAGCCCATGAACCTGCTGTTTCCGTTTTCGGTGACGGCCGGCACCATCATCACTGTGCTTCTTGCGCAGCAAGCAGCGCAGGCAGAGCCCGGAACGGCGACCGCCGTTGGGTACACTCTGCTGGCGACGCTGATGGCGCTCGCCGTCATTGAGCACTGGTTCATGATTCTGCCCATTCAGGCCGATGCCCTGTGGCGCTGGAGCCTGAAAGCGGCCTGTCGGGAGCCCATGGATCGGCCACAACAAACAAAACCTGGCGCACCAAGCGAGGCACGGCGGACTATGGAAAGTGGGGGCAAGAGTACGCCGACCATGAAGGCGGTCATTTCATCCGCCAAAAGCTGACGCTGCGGCGTCCTTCATAACGACTCACCCTTCAGGGCCTGGAAGTTTGTCATGACTCAAAATGACGCAACACTGCCGCACGTACTCAGCGGCAAACGTCGCGAGATCCAGCACGCGAAAGCAGGACGCATCAGTTATTACGTGGATGGACCGGAAACGGCCGAGCTACAGGATGGCGCCACGCCGCCAGCTCTCCTGCTCGTTCACAGCATCAACGCCGCACCCTCCGCTCACGAAGTCAAGCCGCTGTTTGAGGCCTACAGGAAAACACGCCCGACCTATGCTCTGGATCTGCCCGGATTCGGCCACTCTGAGCGCAGCGATCGAGTTTATAACCAGGCCTTGATGGTTCAGGCGGTCAACGCCATGGTCGAGCGAATTCATGCAGACCATCCCGGCCGCGGAGTCGATGCCCTGTCGGTCTCTTTGGCGGGCGAGTTCCTCGCCAAAGTCGCCCTCAGGCGGCAAGGCATGCTGCGCAGTCTGGCAATGGTCAGTCCCACCGGCTTTGCCAAGATCACCAAAACGCACGGGCCGCCGGAAGCCGACCTGGGCAAACCGGGCGTGTATCGCTTTCTCAATCGACCGCTGGTGGGCCGAAATCTGTACAAGCTGCTGACCATCCGGCCCAGCATCCGTTTCTTCCTCAGGAAAACCTTCGGTAGAAAGGAGATTGATGAGGAAATGTTCGAACATGCCTGCCGGTTGAGTAGAACACCCAACGCGCATCGCGCTCCCCTGCACTTCATCGCCGGTTATTTGTTCAGTGCCGACATACAAAGCGTTTTTCGCCGGCTGCGCCTGCCGGTCTGGCTCTGTCATGGCGTCAGAGGCGATTTCGTGGATTTTTCGCGAACAGAAGGCATTACCGATCAGCCCAACTGGCGAACCACCGTGTTCCAGACCGGCGCCATGCCCTACTTCGAAAACCTTGACCATTTCGTTCAGGCCTACGACGACTTTCTCGCTCAGGTTGATTGAGCGGTAGAGCTCAAGCGCTGATTGCGAATTCGGCTTGTTTTAGCCCATAAAAAAGGCCCGGCATGCATTTCTGCGTGCCGGGCCCAGCGTTGATGAAAGGGCCTTAGAGTTCGACCAACGCTTCTTCTTCTTCCGTATCCTCGGCCGCCTGCTGGGCACTTGCCAGGGCATCCATGTCATCCTGAGTCAGGGAAACACTGTTGCCATCCGGAGAGCTCAGCAGCGACGGGAAGTTTTCGGTCATCACCACACCACCCAGCGGTTGCTGAACACCGACGTGACAGGTCTGGCAATTGATCTGCTGACCCGTGCCTCTGGGTCCCAGACGATGATCCGGCAGCACCGAACTGAGCGGCAGAACATAGTCGACGTTGAGTGCGCGGGTCATTTCAAGACCGAACCAGGCTGTCACTCGCGTCGGCGGACTCTGCTCCCAGGTACCAAAGTTCCGGGTGTTATGGCAATAGGTGCAGTTCACGTTCAACGACTCGGACATATGGATCATCAAGGCGTAGGTGCGTTCATTGTCCTGCGTGCTGCTGGGGGGTGGACCTTCGGGCAACACGGTA
Source organism: uncultured Wenzhouxiangella sp. (assembly GCA_964623655.1). GTDB lineage: Bacteria > Pseudomonadota > Gammaproteobacteria > Xanthomonadales > Wenzhouxiangellaceae > Wenzhouxiangella. The sequence continues at coordinate 3,366 of CAZUTZ010000043.1, read as the reverse complement.
CGACCGACCACACGAATCGACTCATCGCCATCAGAGATCAGATCGGAGAACGGGTCCCAGGGCAGTGAAGTCAATCCAACTTCCTCGGCCGGCCGATTCTGTCCTGCCGTCCAACCCAGCATGCCGGCACCGGTGTGCTCAGCCGGATCCGACGCAAACCAGACGTGTTCGGGTACATTGTTCCCACGATGGCAGGTGTAGCAAGTCACGCCGGTGTCGCCCACATGCGGGTTCCACTCTTCGTTGATGGTCCAGTTCATCTCCAGCATGCGCCGCGACACGACCTTGGTGTAGACCTCGTCGGAAGCCATGTTTTCCAGGTTATGGCAGTACGCACAACCTTCTTCCGGAGCGATCCAGTCGGTCCACGCCTGTTTCAGGTGGTTGAACTCGCCGACCGAAAGATGACCCAGCAACTGCACGTTCTGGTAGATCTCTCCAGCGGTCGGCCCACCCGGCGGCGGCGGCGGCGTCGAAGCCGGCATCGCCGTCAACTGCTCTTCCAGCAGCGGCTTGACGATGCGTGGGTTACTGACTTCGACCATGCCTGTACCGCGGTAACCGGTCTGTTCAGAGTCAATTGGCGGGACTTCCCAGCCGGCGGTCAGCAACATCGCCACCGTCAGCGCACCCAGGATGGCTGCGGTAATCCAGACAAAGATTTTCATTGTCCACCTCCCGATGTCAGGGCTGCAGGATCAACCACACCCGTTTCCGGATAAGGCGGCACCAGTCCATGCTGGATTCCCCAGAGGTACCAGTTTTCCACCACGGTTCCGCTTAAAAGGATGCCGATACCACCGGTGATCACGGTGAGCACTGCGAACCACCATGCCCAGCGGTGAATGGATTCGGTGTTGGCGCAAAAGCCCATCGTCCAGCGCCAGAACAAGCCGCTACGCTCATAGCCAGTGCCCAGATCAATCGCCTGCTCAATCTCACGCTCGGAGCCAAAGCGGCTGGTCGCCATGACCGTGCCACCATGCATGGCAAACAACAGCACCGATCCGAACAGGAAGACAATCGAGAGCATATGGAATGGGTTGTAGAACAAGTTGCCATAACGAATCGAGAAGGCAGTCGTCCAGTCCAGATGCGGGAAGATCCCGAACGGAACGGCTTCCGCCCAACTCCCCATCAATACTGGTCGGATGAAACCGAGCACCAGGTACAGCCAGATCGCGGCCATGAAGGCCCACGCCACATGCGTACCCAAACCCAACTGACGGGCGCGCCGATACATGCGTACCCACCACAGCAGGATAGAGACGGTGAGGAAGAAACCGGCCATCAGCCACCAGCCACCCTCGTTCAGCGGCGGCAGGCTGAGACCCCATTCCGGTCCGGGCGGCTCGAGGGCCAACCAGGGCAACTGGCGAATGAATTCAATCGGACTCCAGTCGACCGAGGCCCACATGTTCAGACCCATGATCTGGATCGCGATCACCCCGGTCAGGATTGAGGCAACCCCGTACCCACCGAGATAAAAGGGACCCAGCTGAGCGTCACCAATCCAGCCCAGATATTTAACGTGAACAGGCTTTCCGATTCGCTGGTCGTTGTTGCCGCCCGGGAGCGGCACGCCATAATCAAGCGGACCATGCACCTGCGCTCTAGTAAAGATGTTTAAGTTTTCAGCCATGACTGTTATTTCCAATCTGCTTTACGACGACGCATGCTCGATTAAGACCAAATCGGTAGTTCAAGCCACCAGTTCCACCATTCCGGCCATCCACGTGTCCAGAAGGGTCCGCTAATCACGATGCAGAGCGCGCTGAACAAGCCCGCTGCAATCGAGAGATACAGCCCGAGGCGGTGGACGCCGAGTTCACCGATCGAATAACCGATGGTGTCGCGGAAGAACGAATTGATATGCTCTGCAGTGCCAATCGGTTTGCCGGGACCCGGATTGAGAACCGACAGGACGGCACCACCATGCAACGCCAGCGCCAACGTTGTCGTAAAGAAGAACGTGACGGCCAGCATGTGAGCAGGGTTGTAGTGAAAGTGAAGGTATTGGTAGCCAACATTGGACACCCAGTCCAGGTGACTCAGAATACCGTAAGGAAAGCCATGACCCCAGGCACCCATCAGCACAGGCCGAATCACGACCAGCGTGACATAGGCAACAATGGCTGCACCGAATGCAATTGGGACGTGATAACCGATGCCGAGCTTGCGACAGATTTCAACTTCGCGTAAAGCCCAGGACACAAACGCGCCGATGGCGCAAATAGTCACGATTTGCCATATCCCGCCTTCTTTGAGGGGGGCCATTCCCAGTCCATAGCTCAAGTCGGGAGGCGCAATACTGATCTGCCACAACACCCAGGTTGGACCGAGTGCGGCGCCGTAGATCAATAATGTTGTACCCAGAATAGAGAAGAACAGCGTGGTGATCCCAAAGAAGCCGACGTAGAACGGGCCGACCCAGAAGTCGAAAAGATCACCACCTATCAGAGTGCCGCCACGCACGCGATATTTTTTTTCATAGCTCAGCATCGACATGACTGCACCTCCAAACCTCTGTTAATAAAATTCTCAAGCGGCTCAGCGGGGAGCAGCGCTCCCCGCTGCGTTGACACTAAACGAGCTCGTCTCGAATGTAGACGACGCTTGAGGTCTGTGCCGGTGCTGCATTTGTCGCTACTGGGCCTTCCAGCCAGTTGAAACGATCGGTGCTTAACAACACGAAGTGAATGAGAATCGCGAGCGCGAACAGGAACGTGAACAGCGCGACGAGTACTCTGCGGGGATCGAAAATGAGCCAAATACGCCACATGATGATTCTCCTAGGCTATTGATGCGATGAATGAACTGACGGCGGATGCTGCGGAATCAATGACCGCGTAACCTTCCGGTCCCGGCAGCCATGGCCGCCATTGCCATGCCAGTATGTGAGCGATAATCGCAATGGCCACGAAGACGACGAAGCTAACCACGAAGATCTTGTGAAACTCCTTGGCTTCCTTTTCGCTCAGACCCGATATCGATTGGTTCTGATCTTGTTTGTCCATACTACTCTCTCCTTGAAAGGCCCTTTCGGACGGTGCCGCGAATAAGCCCCGCGGCGGGCATCTCCGACATGACGTCGATAAATTTCCTACTTGACGGCTACAGTTATATCGTTTCAGGCCGCCTTTCTCATTGACTCAGGTCAAATACGCTGTTTTTATTCACAGAGACATGCAGCCTTGCAGTGGTATACTGGGAAGTTGTCTTTGGGAAGGTAAAAGCTGTGGCCAGCATCGGCTCCAATAAACGGATGCCGAATCTGTAATAAGGGGTTGAGGGACCCTTTGCCGGAGAAGATTCTTTCTACTCTGCATTGCATGGGCAATCAGGGACAGCGCTCGAAGCGCTCAA
>CAZUTZ010000042.1:0-12538 GCA_964623655.1 uncultured Wenzhouxiangella sp. | reverse complement strand
GTGTTCCTTTGATCGGTGTCCGAGTCGCTTGCTTCTCGCTTACACTAAATGAGTGATAGAAGTTCGCGCCTTCTCGTTAGGCCTGATCCTCTCCGTTGCGATGGCCTATATCCTCCTGCTGCTTGTCGTCAGCAGGCTGGATCGCGAACCGGGATTCTGGGCCTTGCAGGCCGGCAGCCTCGCCGGCTTCTTCGGCGTTTTGCTGGTGACCTTGCAAGGTGTCCTGCCGCCTTTTTGGGCCTATGTTGGTGGCAACGGCCTCGCCTTCCTGACCCTGGTGTTTTTGGCCCACGGCCTATCGCTGTGGGTTGCCGCCAGGCCCGTCCCTCGCCTGACTTGGCTGCTGCCCGTGCTCATGATGGGCGTGGGTTACCGGTTCGGCGTGGTCGATCCACAAATCGGACCGCGCATTCTGGCGTTCAATGGGCTTTTCATGATCGTCAGTACGGGATTGGGGGTATTCCTCTGGCGCCAGGCTTCTGGTTCCGCACTGTCCCGATCGTTGCGCTGGCTGGCGCTGACCTGTTTCTGGCTGAGTGCAATGGCCCTGACACGCTTTCTGGTCTGGCTGCAACTCGGGATTCCGGAACACAGCCTGCTTGATCCCTCCTGGCAGCATGTTCTGCCTTACGCCGGGCAGTTGATCGGCCTGGTGTTTTTCATCATGCTGATCACCGCCCTGCTGGTAAGCAATCTGGTCGATCGATTGCGCCGTCAGGCCGGTTTGGATCCTCTGACCCAATTGTTGAATCGGCAGGGACTCCGGGAATGTTTGCAGGTTTGGCTCGAAGCTGAAACGCCTCCGCAGTCCTCCTGCGCGCTGATGATGTTTGACCTTGATCACTTCAAGCGCATCAACGACAAGCATGGCCATGAAGTCGGCGATCTGGTGCTAAGCCGCCTGGCCGATGTCATACGCTCGCAGGTTGGGCCCGATGACGTGCCGGTCAGGCTGGGCGGCGAAGAGTTTGCCTTGTTGAGTTTTCGTCCAGACCCGAAATCGCAGGCCGAAGCGATCCGGCGGGCTTTTGAAGCCGGACACGACGGGTTGCCGGACTGTACAGTGTCGATTGGGTTGATCCCAAACGTGGATGTCTCGGCGGATACATTTCGCGTGGCGTTCAAGCGCGCTGACGAAGCGCTGTATCTGGCCAAACGCAATGGCCGTAATCGTGTCGAGATGCTTTCGGTTTGATCGAGACCACTGTTGTGCGCGAACTGGATGCCGACGCCGAAATGAGGTTCGGAAGGTTTACTCTCTTTTTTGTCGTCAACCAGCCGGTGAAGGAAGTGGCCATCTGCGGCGCAGCGAAAAGCCGAAAGCAATCAGGCCTGCGAGCAAGGCCAGCGGCAGGACCGTCGGATTGGCACTGAAGCGGAAGTCTTTCAGGTCGCGGCGTTCGAGTTCGGTCTTCTCGACCAAGGCGTCCCACTTGTCGACATGCAATATCGACGCATAGCGGCGAATGATCAGCTGGGTTGGCCCGGTTTCCTGCCGTTCGAGCCACAGGCGATAGTTCTGCTCGCCGGTGGCCAGCTGTTCGGTCAGCCGTGTCTTCAGTTGTTCGACATCGGCCCGCTCAAGCACGGTTTCATGAGCCATCGGCAGTAGAAGAGCCAGAATCATCGCGGCAATGAATCCACTGAACAGGCCAGTAGAAACCGTCGAGGCCAGCAATGTGGCACGGGGTTTCAAGCGCTCTACCCAGCCATTGACGGAAACGACGCCGCGGTGGACGCCTTGGGTCCTCATCCAGACCGACAACAGCATCAAAGCCAGCGGCAACAGCGCCAAAGGATGAGGATGAAAACTGAGCTCGTAGGCCTGCCAATCCAGATGCCCGGGGCCTTCGGATGCCAGGCCGGCGCCTTCGCGATGCAGGCTCACAAGGGAGGCCGGTCCGATGCCCAGGCTGATCTGCTCGGTCGCGTAGCCAGCAGGCTCAGGTTCCAGGCTAGTAATGTGGAACTGATATTCGCTGGACGGAACCAGCAGCCAGACAAGGGCAATGCCCATGAGCCAGCCGGGGACTGTCTTCATCAAATTCTTGCCGAATATGGCATCGGAGCTTGATGCGGAGTCGGGTTGCATGCGACCGGTCTCCCGTTGCTGCCAGATCAAGGTGACCGGTCCGCCAGCCCGGCCGATTTTCGAATATACACACCTGGCCCTGGCCTGACAAGCTTCTGATCTCGGCTGATCAATCGACTCAGGCGAAGCGTCAGTCTGCTCGAATGTCCTTGTAGACCCGCCCGTCTTTCATGATGACCAGAAAGTTGTTTTCCGGATCGGCGATCAGCGCCAGGTCTTCAAGCGGATTGCCGCGCACCAGCAGCAGATCGGCCAGGGCATCCTCGGCGACCACGCCCAGCGGCTCCTGGTAGGGGCTGCGCAGTCCGGACAGGGCCAGCAGCTGGGCATTGTCGTGCGTGACCAGTTTTAGCGCTTCGGCCGGCGAGAACCACTCCTCGAGCATGACGATGTGCTCGTTTTGCTCATGGTTCAGGGTCGGCTCGAACAGGAAATCCGTGCCCCAGGCCAGCTTGACGCCCAGTTCGCGCGCCATTTCCCAGACACGCGGCTGGTTGTCGATGATCGGCTGGCGCTTGATGCGGCGCATCGGCTCCATGTCCGGCGTGCTCTCGCGCAATACCTGCAGCGACAACCAGACATCATTTTCGACCATCAGCCTGAGTGTTTCTTCATCCAGCAGCTGGCCGTGGTCGATCACGCGCACGCCTGTTTCCACAGCCCGCCGGATTGCGCGCGGGGTGTAGGCGTGGACCGTGACGTAGGTGCCCCAGTCCTCGGCGGCTTCCACCGCGGCGCGCATTTCGTCGGCGGTGTACTGGGTGACATCAATGGGGTCGTAGGCCGACGAGGTGCCGCCGCCTGCCATCAGCTTGATCTGACTGGCGCCGAAGCGAAGGTTCTCGCGCACGGCGGTGAGCACCTCGGCGCGGCCGTCGGCAATGAAAGTGGCTCCCAGCAGCTCGGCGCGCGAAGGCTCGCCGAAGAAACGCCGCGAGCGCTCGTGCGGCAGGCGGAAGTCGCCGTGCCCGGCGGTCTGGCTGACCGTCGCCCCCGAGGGCCAGACGCGCGGACCCTTGAATTCCCCGGCGCTGATCCCGGCTCTCAGCTCCCAGATCGGCCCGCCGACATCGCGTACGGCGGTGAAACCGCGCATCAGCATGGCTTCGGCCTCGCGTGCCGAGGCTTCAAGGGCGATCTGCGGGGTCAGATCGGGCGACATCAGTTCGCGCATGGTCATCGAACTGAAGGTGAGATGCACGTGGGCGTCGATCAGGCCCGGCATCAGGGTGTTGCCGTCGCCGTCGATCACTTCGGCCTCGGGTCCGGCCTCGATGTCCGGACCGATCCCGGCAATCCGGTTGCCGCGCACCAGCACGCGCGTGGGCTCGGACAGCTCGCTGGACTGGCCGTCGAACACGCGGACCTGGTCGAACAGGGTTTCGGGCTCGGTAGCGGCCTGGAGCATGGTCAGGCCCATGAGGCCGAGGACGACGGGAAGGATGCGGATGCAGGCCTTGGTCTTGCTCATTGGTTTCTATTGACAAAATCTGTAGGTTCCCGACAGTGTACTTCGGCGAGACTGACGGCTGCGCCCAGCAGGCCGGGTGCCGGATGAGTGACAAGCACAACGGCGACGCTTTGCAGATAGGCGGCGAAGCGTCCCTTTGCTTGAAAACGTTCGCTGAATTGGCTGGATTTTAGGAAGGAAGGAAAGCGCGGGACCATGCCGCCGGTCATCGCCAGCGTACGGGCGCCGTGAAATAAAACAGCATCCCCAGCCACACTGCCCAAAATGGCACAAAAGCGCGAAAGCGCCGCGCGCGCCTCGTCGTCCTCGCCGGACAGCGCCGCGGCCACGATATCGGCCGGGGCGCGCAAGGCCCCAGCTGGCGTGTTGGCCCGGGCCGGTGACAGACCGGTGAGTGCGGCGTGTGTTTCCGACAGTCCTCTGCCGCACAGAACGCGCTCGATGGAAACGCGGCCGTGGCGAGCCGTCAGCCAGTCGTGAATCCGGTGCTCTTCGGCATCTTGGGGCGCGAAGCTGGCGTGGCCGCCTTCGGTTTCGACGACTTGCCATTGCCGGTGGGCATCGCGCAGGAGTAAAGCCATCCCCATGCCGGTGCCCGGACCGATAACGCTGATTGGATCTTCGAGGGCCTCATCCGGGCCTCCCTGCAGCAGCTCGAAGTCATCCGGACCCAGCGCGCTGACGCCCATTGCGGCAGCGCCAAAGTCGTTGAGGACCTTGAGTTCATGCAGATCGAGTGCCGCGGCCAGTTCATCGCGTCTGAAAGACCATCCGCTGTTGGTCAGGCCGATATCCTCATCGCGTACGGGGCCGGCCACGGCCAGCGCCGCGCGGGAGGGGTGCTCTTGACAATCGGCCAGGTAATGCCGGACCGCCTCGACCAGGCTGGCAAAGTCGGCGGTTTTCAGCGCTCGCATATGGCGCAAGCCGGGTTGGCATGGTTTGCCTTCAGCCGCAGGCTCGACCAGGGCAAAGCGGGCGTTGGTGCCGCCAATGTCGCCGACCAGCCAGGGCGGTTGTGCATCGGCCATCAAACTCTCTCAGGCAGGCTGCTGCAAGATCCTCAAGCTTGTTCCAGAACCCGTAGCTTGTCAAAAAGGGTCGGGCCCGTGCCAGGAAAGCGCTGGTTTAGTCACCAGTCGGTATGCGTTGCTCCAGAGCCTGCTGAAATGCTTCGGGGTCGCGCGGCGAAATGATCAGATTCCGCATCGGCCCATAGTCGATCACCAGACGATCCATGGACAGTGCCGGACCGGCCATTGACTCGCGCCGACGAGTGATCGAGCGGATGTCGCGATAGGCCACGCGCCAGCGAAAGGGGCCGGATTCGGCGAGCAGGTGATCGTTCTCCAGTCGATAGACGGTATGCAGCAACATCCAGATCGGCAGGACTGTCCCCAGCAATAGCGTGCCGATGCCGGCCAACCAGGCCATGATCGAGCTGGTCAGCAGCAGGGTTCCGGCGGCCCATGAACACACCAGGGCGCTGATCCCCAGCACCAGGGCGATCCAGCCATCAGTTGCCGATCGCATGGATCGCGAATCCTGGCTTTTCTGCGCCGAGTTGTCGTTCATGGCCTCGCCTCAGAGGTGGTCAGAATTGGGCGCGGTTCAGCGCCTGGAGAATTCCAGCTGATCGAGCAGGCCCTCGAGCAGCAGCGCGGCCCGGCGCCGCCGCGATTCCATGCTGCGCTGGATGAAAAACGCCGCCATGAACACGGCACCCGCACCCAGTATTGGAATCAGCAGCCAGGACCAGACGCTTGCCAGTTCGAAAGCGGTCAGAAAGATCAGAATGAACAAGGTAATCCCCAATCCCCAGCCCCAGTTTTGCAGTTGCTCACCGCGCGACTCGGTCAAATCGGCAGTCAGGGTCACCAGCGATTCGCTGGGCGAGGCCGGCGCGGTGACGATGCTCAAGGATTTGAGCTGGGTCAGCTCGAAGCCTCTTCCCTCCAGATCCAGCGCGCGGGTGATCTTGCTCAACCAGCTCGAATCGGGTTCCCAGACCGATGCGGTGCCTTGCAGACGAATGGCGCGCATGCTTTCATCGCCGCGCAGGCGGCGCTCGAAGGCGCGGTGAAGCTCCTGCGGGTCGCCGCGCATCACCCGCCGCACTCGCGTATGCGCGATGCCGAACAGGCGTTCCATCCATGGATGGCCATCCGGCGTCGGTGGCGCCAAGGCTTCGGCCCGATATTCGGCCAGCGCGCGGCGAACGAATTCAGGCGCCAGACCCACTTCCTTGCCGATGCCGATGATCTCGGCCTCGGTCAGCTGCTTCTGCTCACCGTCGCCGTGGGTGTTTTGCAGAATGCTGGCTCTGGCGATCACGCGTTCAAGCTGTTCGGCCGGAATGGCGAAGTGATCCGGGGTTTCGGGCTGGTGGATACTGCGGATGTTGTCTTGCGGTGATGGGCTCATGTCCAGACTCCGTTTTCGTAGCGCGGCGTGCAGATGACCGATTTACAGCAACAAAAAGCAATATCGGGGCCAAATCGGGGCTCGCCTGCAACTGATTGAATTGCTTGACTTTGGAGGGGGCTGCGAAGTGAGAGTGATTCCTCCCCCGGTGAAAATAACCATGCCGGTGGCGAAAGTGACCAAACCTGATCCTTGAGTCAATCTTCTGATGGCCCTTCGATCAATTCAGGCACCGGCTCCAGCCCGCCCGCGTGTGGCGGGGTGGTGCCATGCTCCTGGCGGCGATCTGACGTGGCCGTGTCGTGGCCTGCGTTTGCGGTGTCGGGCAGTCTGAAATCTCCCATCGTCAAGGAGAACAAACTATGATTCACGACATGAGCATCAACCAGGATCAAGTCCGCAGCCTGCGCGAAGCGCGCGGCTGGTCGCAGGAACATCTGGCTGAAGTATCGGGCCTGAGCCTGCGCACCATTCAGCGCGTGGAAGCCGAAGGCCGCGGTTCGCGCGAAACCAAGCTCAGCCTGGCGGCGGCTTTTGATGTGCCGTTGGGGCGACTTTGCGCCGGCAGCCCGGCTGCAGCCGTACCGCAGGGCGAGGGCCAGGGGGCGTGGGTGACCCTCATGGGCGTTGGCACACTCATTCTCATCGTCGGGTTGTTCGCCGGTCTGAATCCAGTGCTGCTGGTGACCGGAACGGCTTTTCTGCTCGGCGCATTGGCCTTGTACGGCCTGGGTCAACTCAATGGCATGCGCCGGGCAGCCGGCCTCAAGCCTCTGATGCCCTCCCCGACCGCCGAGAGCGGGCTGGCCGTGCTCGTAACCGGAACTGCGGTCGTGGTGCTGGGTTATGCGGTCAGCGATCGGCTGTGGTGGATGCCGGGTGGCGTGCTCATGCTCTTCGGCGTCGTTTTCATGCTGTGGCCGCTGATTCTGCGCCGGCTGACCGGGTCCAAGGCCGCTGACCCCGGAACGCCTTCCTGATCAGGCTCACCAGCCCGGATGATCATTCGGGCTGGTTTCTGAATAAGGCGGTCTGTAGGGAGATTACCTTTGTCTTGCCCGGCAGGGTCGTCCTGCCGACCACACGGTCAGGCGACCGGAGCCGTCTCAGGACCGATCGGCGCGCGCCTCCTCCAAAGTCAGCAGCGCTTGCTTGCGTTCCAGTCCCCCGGCATAGCCGGTCATTTGCCCCTGAGCCCCGACGACGCGATGGCAGGGCACGATGATGCTCCACGGATTGCGGGCGACGGCGGTCCCGACGGCGCGGCTGGCCTGCGGCTTGCCCAGGCTATCGGCAATCTCGCCGTAGCTCTGGCGCCAGCCGAAGGGGATGGCCTGCAGCCGCCGCCAGACCGCCTGTTGAAACGACGTTCCGAGTGGGGCGAGTTTCAGGTCGAAGTCGCGTCGCTGACCGGCCAGGTATTCACTTAGCTGGTCTTCTGCTTCCGTAATGGCTTTAGTGCGCTAGCGCGGCCAGTCCGGCGCTTCGGGCGGGACGTGAGGCTGATCCAGAAACCAGAGTCCGGCCAGGCCGTCGCCGCGGTCGGCCAGCAACAGTTCGCCCAGTCGCGTATCGATCTCGAAGGCTTTCATGTCACTCTCCTCCACAGGTGCAAAACGGCATAGCGGACGCTGATCAGCTGACCGAGCGGCCCGCGTGGTGAGCTCAAAGTCGTCCCAGGTGCCCGGTACACGCAAACCGGGCTCCTCCCACACCGTTCAGCGCCCGCTCGGAAAATTAGCGAATCAGTCCAGGCCAATCAAACGGCTTCCGATACGGCAGCTGAAATTGAGTCACCGGATGGTCCCTGATTTCCGCCGACCGATCTGAGCGCTCGGATGAGCGGTCCTGAACGAGATTGACGGCTGATGCACTGTGTCGATTCATGGCCTCAAGCATAGAGGTAATGCCGGTGTTTGTCGCCCGGCAGTGTCCACTGGGTCATCATGCGCGGGAACGGACTCGGTTCGGGATGACTTTCGTCACTTGCTCAAACTGAATGGTGGCGGAACAATAAGGCTCTCATCAAGCGACGAGAAGAGAAAGGCGATGGCAGAACGAATGAATCCCGCTTCGCACCGCCTTCTGCATCTCGACGTCCTGCGCGGGTTTGCGCTGCTCGGTATTTTGCTGGTCAATTTCGAGTGGTTCGTGCGGCCCATCCAGGCGATCGTGCTGGGCGCCGAGCCGGATCTGTCGGGTGCCAACCTGGTCGTGGACTGGCTGATCATGGCGCTGGCTGAAGGCAAGTTCTACGCCCTGTTTTCCATGTTGTTCGGCGCCGGCTTTGCGCTGATGGCCGAGCGGGCCAGCCAAAGGCAGGCGCCATTCTGGGGCCTTTATCTGCGCCGCCTTTTCATTCTTTTGCTGTTCGGTCTGGGCCATATGTTGCTGATCTGGGCCGGCGACATTCTGGTGGTGTATTCGGTGTGCGGGTTCATCATGGTGTTGCTGTTTCGCAAGACGCCGGTGCAGCGCCTGTGGAAGTGGGCCATCGCGATGTTTATGATCCCCCTGCTTTTAATCTGGCTGGGCGCCTTGTCCATCGCCGCCACCGTGCAGAGCGACCCCGAGCTGCACGCCGACATCGTCGCCGGGTTCGAGAGCGATGTCGCCGAATTGCGCCAGGCGGTTGATCAGGCGGCGCGAATTCAGGCCGAGGGCAGCTGGCGCGAGAATGTTGCGCAGCGGCTCCGGGACGGACTGTTCCTGGCCAGTACAGCCGTGTTCTGGGTGCCCTCGGTCCTGGGCTTTTTTCTGCTGGGGCGCTGGTTGCTGGTCAGCGAAAAACTGCTGCGGCCCGACCGGCACCAGATGTTTTTCCGGCGCTGGCGCTCGCGCGGACTGCTGCTGGGTCTGCCGCTATCGCTGGCGGCTACGCTGATGATTTACCAGACTGTGCAGATTGTCCCCACGCCGGCCATGGCTTTGGGCATGACACTGGGCATTGCCGGAGCCGTACTGCTGTCCCTGGGTTACCTTTCCATCGTCGTACTCGGTGTCCGGCGACTCGCTTTTCTGGCGCCGGCCGGACAAATGGCACTGACCAATTATCTGGCCCAATCGCTGTTCTGGACCTGGATGATTTATGGTCACGGATTGGGGCTCGGTCCCATGCTGCCGCGCTGGTCGCATCTGTTTCTGGCGCTGGCCTTTTTCGCTCTCCAGGTCGTGGTCAGCCAGTGGTGGATGGCGCGCTACCGCTTCGGGCCGGCGGAGTGGCTGTGGCGGAGCCTGACTTACGTGAGGCGCCAGCCGCTGCGCCGGGAGGCCGCATGAGCTGCTTGACCGACTGGCGCCATCGCGCGCTGACCTTTCTGACCATAACCGTCCTCGGCCTGGCGTCGATACCCGCATCTGCCGAACGGGGCTTGAGCGAAGCCGACGCCCTGAACAGTTTCGACCAGGTCTGGGAGCGCGTGCGTGATCAGTATTTCGATTTCGAGCGAATCGAAAATGACTGGGACCAGGGCCGCGAACGGCTGCGGCCACAAGCCGCCGAGGCCGAAAACCCGGCTGAACTACGCGCCGTGCTGCATGAACTGCTCGCTCTGATCGGAGAATCGCACTTCAGCATCATTCCGGGCGATACCTTCGAACGTCTGGCCGCGCTGGAAGACGCGGACTCGACGGCAGAACCGGACATTGCGCCTGAAGCGCCGCAGGCGGCGACCGGTCTGGCGGTGCGCTGGATCGATGAGACGGTGCGTGTATCGAAGGTGCGCCCCGGCAGTCCGGCCGAACGCGCCGATATCCAGCCGGGCTGGTCCGTGGTGGCCGTCAACGACTTTGACATCTCGTCGGTGGTGGCCGAAATTGCCGCCATCGGAGACGATTCCGATCGGAGTCGGGCGATTACCCGATTCGAATACGGCATGCGGCACCGCCTGAGTTTTCCGCCATCAGAACAAGAGATCGAGATCGCAATGGTCGACCAAGACGGCGAGCCGCAGCAGCGCCGGATCAGCGGTGAAGCAATGGAGCATGGCGTCGTGCAGTTCGGCAATCTGCCGCCGATGACCTTTGACTTCTCGCTGGCTCGCGAAGAAATCGAGACTGGCTGCGTCAGTGTGATCGCTTTTTCGACCTGGGTGCCTGCGCTGGCCGACGAGATTCAGGACCGCCGCGACGAGATCTTCGCCTGCCAGGGCCTGGTGCTGGACTTGCGCGGCAATCCCGGCGGCGTTTTGACCACGATGGTGCAACTGGCCAACGATCTGTTCGATGAGTCGGCTCTGCTGGGCACGCTGCTGCGCACCGACGCGCGCCTGGAGTTTCGCGCCTTTCCGCGCCGTGTCGCCATGGACGGCACACGGCTTGAGCCCTTCTCCGGCCCGATTGCCATTCTTATCGACGGCATGAGCGGCAGCACCTCCGAACTGTTCGCGGCCGGCATGCAGGGCAACGAGCGCGCCAAGCTGTTTGGCGAGCGTAGCGCCGGCATGGCCTTGCCGGCGCGCACGCTACCGCTGGCCAGCGGCGATATTCTGATGTACGCATTCGCGGACTACCAGGACAACCTGGGCCGGCGCGTGGAAGGAGTTGGCGTGCATCCGGACTACCCGGTTGAGCTGACTGCGGACAATATCGGTCAGCAGCCCGACCCGGTGATGCAGGCGGCGCTGGAATGGATGAGTGCTGAGTTCAACGTCCTTGAACTCGGTCTTTTTGACGACTGAAGAGGAAAAGATCATGTTGAGAACCACGCTGTAAATGGCCGGTCTGGGCTTGCTGCTGAGTATGAACCCCTTGTTTGCCGAGACCGACGATGATTCGGACCTGCCTGAGGCGCGCGAGCTGATTGACCGCTATATCGAGGCCATCGGCGGTCGCGACGCCGTGATGGCGCAGGCTGAAGCCGTCATGACCGGCGAGTTCTCCATGCCGGCAGCGGGAATCACCGCCCAGATGAAGGTTGCGGCCCGGCCGCCGGCCGAACAGGTGGTGATTGTCGATCTGCCGGGCATGGGCGAAATGCGCACCGGCGTCAGCCGCGATCTGGCCTGGTCGCTGGATCCGTTCATGGGGCCGCGCCTGATCGAGGGCGAAGAGTTCAAGTCATTGCTGGACAACACGATCCCGGAAGCCGTTCTGCGCGACCCGGAATACGTGGAATCGGTCAGCACGGTCGGTCGCGATGAATTTCTTGATCAGGCCTGCTATCGGGTCAGGATTGAATGGAAGTCCGGACGCGAGTCCCACGACTGCTATGCCGCCGAGAGCGGACTGCTGATTGCCATGCAGAGCACCGAAACCTCACCCATGGGTGAAATCGACATGCTGTCGACCCTGGACGAATATCGCGAAATTGAAGGCGTGAAGGTGGCGACGGTTATTCGACAAACCGTCATGGGTCAGGAACAGGTCATGACGATCGAAGACATCCGCTTTGAAACACCCGACGCGGCGTTGTTCGAACTGCCCCCGGCCATTCAGACGCTGGTCGAGGACCGTGATGGCTAGTCATTGGATCGCTGAACAAACAGTTGAATCTCCGATGTTGATCTGAGCGACGCTGGCGACGCTCAAGCCGGGTGTCGCACAGCATCGACTTCCAATCCGTTACGGTCCGAGGCATGGCTGCAGCGCATCGTCAAGGCAGCACGGTTCTGGTGATCGGCTTCGTGCTGCTGTGGAACTCCGGGTTTATCGGCGCGGAATTCGGTCTGGACTATGCCGGTCCTTACACCCTGCTGGCCTGGCGCTACTGGCTGCTGGTCGCCCTGCTGGCGCTTTTGCTGGGCTTGAGCGGTCGCCTGTACTGGCCGGGCGCGCGGCCGGTGAGCCTGACGGCGCTGGTCGGGTTATTCGCCCACGGCGTTTGGCTGACCAGCGTGACGATCTCACTGAAACTCGGCATCCCTGCCGGCATCGTCGCGCTGGTCGTAGCGCTGCAGCCCATGACCGTGGGCGCGCTGTCCGGCCGGGTGACCGGCGAGCCGGTTCCGCCGGCCAGCTGGGTCGGGCTGGTGATTGGATTTGCGGGTGTGGGCATCGCCGTTATCAGCCGCGCCCGAGTCGATGAAATCATCCACCCGCTGCTCTATCTCGTCCCCTTCGCGGCAGTCGTCGCTTTCACCATCGCCAGTCTTTTGCAGCGCTGGATCGAGCTTTATTCGCCGGCAGACCACTTGCCGGTCGGACTGGCCCTGTTCTACCAGGGCCTGGCCACGGGCATCTTCGCCTTGCTGCCGGCTTTGTGGGTTGAAGGGATGGAAACGCAATGGACGCGGGAATTCATCGCGATCCAGGCGTGGCTGGTTGTGGCGGTGTCACTCGGAGCCTATGCCCTGATGTGGCAACTGATCGAGCGGATCGACGCCACCCGTGTTGCCAGCTTGTTCTATGTCGGCCCCCCGGTCACCATGATCATGGCGTGGATCGCTTTCGGGGATACGCTGACCGCAAATGACCTGGTTGGCCTGGCGGTCACGGCGGTGGGCGTGGTGATCGTCTACCGGGCACAATCGGCCTGGCATCATTATTCAGAGGTTCGCTAGTGTCCGCCGCGACCGGGGAATGCCATCGCCGTCCATGCGGTTGCGAGTGAG
>CAZUTZ010000041.1:0-12550 GCA_964623655.1 uncultured Wenzhouxiangella sp. | reverse complement strand
CCCCAGGTCAGCCCCGTTACCCTGCCCGGCCGCACGCAAGCGCAGCAACAACGGCATGACCAGGTCATTCGACACCATGGTTGACAGCGCCACGGCGGCCACGATCACCATGCCGGTGGCCGCCGAAAGACCGCCCAGCATCGCCAGCAGGGCCAGTCCGTCGTGCCCGGCCGACAGCGGCAGGCTGAGCATGAAGGTGTCCGGGTGAACGCTGTCGCCGAAATTCAGCAAGCCCGCAGCGGCAACAGGCACGATAAAAAGGCTGATCAACAATAGATACAGCGGAAACAGCCAGCGAGCGGTCACCAGGTCCCCGGGACTGGTGCTTTCCACCGCAGTCACATGGAACTGCCTCGGCAGGCAAAAAACCGCCAGTGTCGACAGCAAAAAAACGCTGGCAAAGCTGGTCCCCAGACCGCCCGCGGCGAAAACCTCGCTGAGCTGATCTTGATCAAGGCGGGCCGCCTGCAGCGCCGACGGCCCGTCAAACATCGACCAGGTCACAAAGATGCCGACGGCCAGAAAAGCGACCAGCTTGACCACCGACTCCAGCGCCACCGCCAGCATCAAACCGGGGTGCTGGTCAGTCGCCGCCAGGCTGCGCGTACCGAAAAGAACGCTGAACAATGCCAGAACCAGCGCGACGACCAGCGCCGTGTCACGCAGGAGCGGGGCCGGTCCTTCCGGCAGGACGAAGCCCGCCGCCGGGTCGGCGGTGAGCAGCTCGAATCCCATGACCACGGCCTTGAGCTGCAGCGCGATATAGGGCACCACGCCAATGACCGCCACGGCGGTGACGAGCGCCGCCAGGCGCCGGGTCTTGCCGAAGCGCGAGGCGAGAAAATCGGAAATGGAAGTGATGTTCTGCTCTTTGGCGACCCGCACCATGCGGATGAGAAATCCGCCGAAGACGATGAACATCAGCATCGGGCCGAGGTAGACGGCGAGCACATCCCAACCGCTGGCGGCGGCCTGCCCGACCGCGCCGTAGAACGTCCAGGATGTGCAGTAGACGGCCAGAGAAAGACTGTAGATTAAGGGTTGGCCGGGCAGACGCCCCCCGCCGGGCGCCAGCCGATCGCCCCACCAGGCCACTGCAAACAGCAGCCCGACATAGGCCAGCGAGACCGCGATCAACAGGGACGGCGAGAACATGCGCGGACGTTTCCGGGAGCCGAGGTCATGATGCGCTCAAGAATACCAGCCGCCTTCGCACCAATCGGCCTGCATACTATGGTCGTATGGGTTTTTGCGCTACAGGTTTTTAAACTCCCGGACAGCCTGTGGTTCTGAAGCTTGCTCGTATGCTCGCTGCCCACTGCACCCGAAAGCAATAATTCCAAGGTTCAACGACGAGGGAAAGGTCATCATGTCAGACGACAAATCACCCGCCGCCTACTGGACGGCCAATATACGCATCATCACCATCTGCCTGATCATCTGGGCCCTGGTCTCATTCGGATTCGCCATCCTGCTCCGACCCTTGTTGGCCATGCTGCCGATCACGATCGGTGGAGTGGATCTCGGATTCTGGTTCGCCCAGCAGGGCTCGATCCTGACGTTCATCGTCCTGATTTTTTATTACGCCTGGTACATGAACCGCCTCGATCGCGAGTTCGGCGTCGACGAAGAATAAGGGAGCCTACCAATCATGTCGCAATTCACGCTCAATCTGATTGTCGTCGGGGCTTCTTTCGCCCTTTATATCGGGATCGCCATCTGGGCCCGGGCCGGCACGACCTCCGACTTTTACGCCGCCAGCCGCGGCGTCAATCCCATCGTCAACGGTGCGGCCACGGCGGCCGACTGGATGTCGGCGGCGTCTTTCATTTCCATGGCCGGCTTGATCGCCTTCGTCGGCTACGGCAACTCTAGCTTCCTGATGGGCTGGACCGGCGGTTACGTGTTGCTGGCGCTACTGCTCGCGCCCTACCTGCGCAAGTTCGGTCGCTTCACCGTGCCCGAATTCATCGGCGATCGCTTCTACAGCCAGAGCGCGCGCATCGTTGCCGTCATCTGCCTGTTGGTGTGCTCGATCACCTACGTGATCGGTCAGATGACCGGTGCCGGCGTGGCCTTCTCGCGCTTCCTGGAGGTGCAAAGCACTACCGGCCTGCTAATCGCCTCCGCCGTGGTATTTCTCTACGCGGTTCTGGGCGGCATGAAGGGCATCACCTATACCCAGCTGGCCCAGTACTGCGTGCTGATCACCGCCTACACCATTCCGGCGGTATTCATCTCCATGCAGTTGACCAACAATCCGGTTCCACCGTTGGGCCTGTTCTCGACCCACGCCGAATCGGGACTGCCGCTGCTCTCCAAGCTTGACCAGGTGCTCATGGAGCTGGGTTTCCATGACTACACCGGCCTGCACACCAGCAGGGTCAACATGCTGTTTTTCACCCTGTCGCTGATGATTGGCACCGCCGGTCTGCCGCACGTGATCATCCGCTTTTTCACCGTTCCCAGAGTCGCCGATGCGCGCAAGTCGGCCGGCTGGGCGCTGGTCTTCATCGCCCTTCTGTACCTGACCGCACCAGCAGTCGGCGCGATGGCCAAGCTCAATATCATCACCACCATTTACCCCGACGGAACTGCAGCAGAGCCCATTCGCTACGAGGATCGGCCAGACTGGATGCGCAGCTGGGAACAGACCGGGTTGCTCTCTTTTGAAGACAAGAATGAGGACGGCCGCATTCAGTACTACAACGACGAGTCCGAAGAGTTTGCCGAGATCGCCGAAGCGCGCGGCTGGGAAGGCAATGAAATGGTCGACTTCAACCGGGACATCCTGGTGCTGGCCAACCCGGAGATTGCCCAGTTGCCCGGCTGGGTGCTGGCCTTGATCGCGGCCGGCGGTCTGGCTGCAGCGCTTTCGACCGCCGCCGGTTTGCTCCTGGCCATTTCCTCGGCCATCAGCCATGACCTGCTGAAATCGGTGTTGATGCCGAAAATCACCGACAAACAGGAGCTGATGGCCGCGCGAATATCGATGGCCTTCGCGATTGTGGTTGCGACCCTGCTGGCCTTGAACCCGCCGGGCTTTGCCGCCCAGGTGGTGGCACTGGCCTTCGGACTGGCGGCGGCGACCCTGTTCCCGGCGCTGATGATGGGCATTTTCTCCAAGAAAATGAACACGGCCGGCGCCGTGTCCGGCATGCTGGTGGGTCTGTTTGCCACGCTGATCTATATCTTCATGTACCTGGGCTGGTTCTTCATCCCGGGCACCAACATGCTGCCCAACACCGAAGACGCCTGGATCCTGGGCATTTCGCCGCTGTCGTTCGGCGCAATCGGCGCCATCCTCAACTTCCTCACCGCCTACATCGTGATGAAGTTGACCGCCGACCCACCCGAGCACATCCAGGAACTGGTCGAAAGCATTCGCGTGCCGAGGGGGGCCGCCGGTGCCATCGATCACTAAGCCCGTTGACCTCGCCTGCCGGCTTTACTGCCGGCAGGTCTTGATGGCCACTGTCTGCCCGGCGCTGGTCGCCGGGCAGTTTCTTTATTGAATGCTGCTGGAGCTCATCGCCACCGTCGTTCTCGGCCTGGCCGCTGCCGGCTTGTTGATGGCCTTGAATACCTTCAGCGGCAAACGCCTTCCGGCGTGGGCGGTTCCAGCGGGTGCGGGCTTGGCAATGCTGGTCTTCATTATCGGTATGGAATACACCTGGGCCGACCGCACCCGCGACGGGTTGCCGGAAGGTGTCGAGATTGCTTCGGTCAGCCGTGACACCATGTGGTACCGACCCTGGACCTACATCCGACCTTTGACTCTGCGCATGATCGCCGTCGATACGCGCCGCAACCGCCATCACCCCGATACGCCGCAGCAGGTAATGACGACCGTGCTGCTGCTGCAGCGCTGGATGCCGGTACACGACATCCCGGTGGTTTTCGACTGTGCAGGCATGCGCCGGGCCGATTTGCACTCCGGTGTCGAACTGCTTGAGGGCGGCCGCCTGGCCAACGCGGACTGGCGGCGACTGGACCGAGACGATCCAAGTGCCCGGATTGCCTGCCGAGATACGGTGTCAGAGGGTTTCTGAACTACAACCAAAGTCGAAGCGCGCCCCGCCGTCGGGCGCGTTACCGTAAGCCCTGGTAGTCCTGCGGCAATCGACTCAAGCACCGCGTCCGCACCAGGCCCGAACGCCCTTTTCACACGATCGGGGCTTTCCCCGGCCAAGGCTGCACACCCTGCCGGGCGGACGATGGCAATGTCGGGTTGCCGATGACATCATGCCGGGAGTTCAACCCATGAAGCAGGCCCTGATCCAGAAACTCTTCGCTCTGTTCTGCCTGGGCTGGCTGTTGTTCAGCTTCCCGCTGGTCACGCTGTGGGACCACCCGAGCAGCCTGTTCGGACTGCCGCTGCTGCCGACCGGTCTGTTTGCCGTCTGGGCTGTTCTGATTGCGCTTCTGGCCTGGCTGATGGAGCGCGAGGCGGGATAAGGCCATGATTTCAACCACCCTGGTCGTCGTCACCGGCCTGGCCTATCTGCTCATGCTATTCGCCATCGCCTGGTACGGCGACCTGCGCGCCGCGCGGGGTCGCTCCATCATCGCCAGCCCCTGGGTTTATGCCCTGTCGATTGCCGTTTATGCCACGGCCTGGACTTATTTCGGCAGCGTTGGACGGGCCTCCGAAGACGGCATCTGGTTTCTGCCGATTTACCTGGGTCCGACTCTCGCCATGGTCCTGGGCTGGATCGTCATTCGCAAGATGATCCGCATTGCCCGAGCCCACCGCATCACCTCCATCGCCGACTTCATCGCCAGCCGCTACGGTAAAAGCCCCGTCATTGCCGGCCTGGTCACCGTGATCGTGGTGATCGGCATCGTGCCCTACATCGCCCTGCAGCTCAAAGCAATTTCGGCCAGCTATCTGATGCTGACCGCGCCGGCCGACCAGGCCGCCCCGGTGGCTGCCGTGCGCTGGTGGGAAGACAGCGCGCTTTACGTGGCCCTGGCGCTGGCCGGCTTCATCATCCTGTTCGGCACCCGCCATCTGGACGTGACCGAACGCCATGAGGGCATGGTCGCCGCGATTGCGTTCGAGTCCCTGGTCAAGCTGCTGGCCTTCCTCGCCGTCGGCCTGTTCGTGGTCTACGGCTTGTTCAACGGCCTCGGCGATTTGTTCGGCCGGGCCATGGCCGACGCCGAACTGGCCGCGTTGCTGCGCTTCGACGCCGGCGCTCATTCCGAATACCTGTTCTCCCAGTGGTTCGGTCTGGTGCTGCTGTCCGGCCTGGCGTTTCTGTTCCTGCCGCGTCAGTTCCAGGTCATGGTGATCGAAAACGTCGACGAACGGCATCTCAAGCGCGCCGTTTGGGTGTTTCCCGCCTACCTGCTGCTGATCAACCTGTTCGTCTTGCCGATTGCCCTGGCAGGGCTGATGTTTTTCGCCAACGAGGGCGCCGACCCCGATCTGTTCGTGCTGTCTCTGCCGCTGATCAGCGGCCATGAAGCACTGGCCCTGTTTGTCTGGATCGGCGGGCTGTCTGCGGCCACCGGCATGGTGATCGTCGAGGCCATCGCGGTCTCGACCATGATCTGTAATCACCTGGTCGTGCCCCTGCTGCTGAGAACGCAACGATTCAGGGACCGTTCGGCCGGCGATCTGACCCGGCTCCTGCTCAATATCCGGCGCTTCGGGATCGTCTTCCTGCTGCTGCTCAGCTATCTGTATTTCTTTCTGGCCGGCGAGGCCTATGCGCTGGTCGGCATCGGTCTGATCAGCTTTGCCGCCGTGGCCCAGTTTGCACCCGCCGCGCTGGGCGGGCTGTACTGGAAGGGCGGCACGGCCAAGGGCGTGCTGGTCGGACTGGGTGCGGGATTCGGCCTGTGGGCCTACACACTGATGCTGCCATCGCTTGCCAAGTCGGGCTGGATATCCGGTGATTTTGTCGCTCATGGCCTGTTCGGCTGGAGCTGGCTGAAGCCGGAACAACTGCTTGGACTGACCGGGCTTGACCCGATCACGCATTCATTATTCTGGAGCCTTCTGGCCAACATCGCAGCCTACGTACTGGTCTCGCTGTGGACTCGGCCCGGTGCGCGCGAAGCCAGCCAGGCGCTTCTTTTCGTCGATGTCCATCAAAGCGGCAGCAGCACGCAGCCGGTGTTCTGGCAGGGGCGGGCGCGGGTGGAGGACCTGCAGCGCCTGGCCAGTCGCTTCCTGGGTAGCGCCCGCACGGCCGCGCTGTTTGCCGACCTGGACGGCAAGGCCAGCGCCAGCCTGGACAGCGGCGAAGCCGACGCGCGACTGGTGCAGCGGGTTGAAACTCAGCTGGCCGGAGCCATCGGCAGTGCGTCGGCCAGGGTCATGGTGGCCTCGGTGGTCAATGAAGAGGACCTGGAACTCCAGGATGTCATGCGCATCCTTGATGAAGCCTCGCAGCTTCGCCGATATTCGCGCGCCCTGGAAGAAAAATCGCAGTCGCTGCAGCAGGCCACCGAAGAATTGCGCGCGGCCAACGAGCAGCTCAAAAGCCTGGACCGACTCAAGGACGATTTCATGTCGTCGGTCACCCACGAGCTCAGAACACCGCTGACCTCCATCCGCGCCGTGGCGGAAATGATGCGCGACGACCCCGACATGCCCGACGATCGCCGGCAGGAGTTTCTCGACATCATGGTGCGCGAGTCCGAACGCCTGAGCCGCCTGGTCGGCCAGGTGCTGGACCTGGCCAAGATCGAGGCCGGACACGCCGAGTGGCACAACAGCGACGTCGACATGGCGGCGATTGTTGAACAGGCGGTGGGCAGCATGGCCGAACCCTTCGCCGAAAAAAACGCCCGCATTGAGGTTACGGGCGCAAAGGAGCCGGGCCTGATTCTTGCCGACGCCGACCGTCTGGTCCAGGTGCTGCTGAATCTGCTGTCGAACGCGCTCAAGCACCTGCCGGATGAAGACGGCAAAGTCCGGGTCGACATTGCCGATACCCGCGAAGGGGTCACCGTCACCGTCAGCGACAACGGACCCGGCATCAGCAAAGCCGAGCAAGCCGCCGTGTTCGACAAATTCCGCCAGGTAGGCGACCATCAGCGCCACCAGGGCGGCACCGGCCTCGGACTACCGATCAGCCGCCAGATCATCGAACATTTCGGTGGGACAATGTGGGTGGAGTCAGTGCCCGGCCAGGGCGCCGAATTCAGCTTTTTTCTGCCGCGGCACAGAGCACCGGAAAAAACCGAGACGGCTGCGGCAGAACCGAGAGAGGAGGAAGCAAGCCCATGAAGAGTCGGATACTGATTGCCGACGACGAGCCCAACATCGTCATATCGCTGGAATATCTGATGCGGCGGGAGGGCCATGAGGTCAGCGTGGCGCGCGACGGCGACGAGGCACTGGAAATGATTCGCCGCAAGCCGCCCGATCTGGTCTTGCTTGATGCGATGATGCCGGGCAAGAACGGCTTCGAGGTCTGCCAGGCGGTGCGCGCCGACGACAGCCTGGCCGAGGTCAAGATCATCATGCTGACCGCCAAGGGTCGTGAGACCGACATGGCCAAGGGCAAGGCACTGGGGGTTGACGCCTACATCGTCAAACCGTTCTCGACCCGGGATCTGGCCGAGCAGGTCCGCGCCATGCTAGCGGGTCGCCAGTGAACCGCTTCGACTGGCGCCTGGCGCTCGGCGTTGCCGTGGTTGGCGCCGCCTGCCTGCTGTGGCTGCTCATCGCCGGCGCATTGCTGTGGGCCGTGCTCGATCCGGCTGACTGGGCCACGCTGGTCGAAGCGCTGGACGGGCGGGCCGGACTGCTGTTGTTTTTGTGGGCCGCTTCGCTGATTCCCATCGCAACGCTGTTGCGCTATCTCAAGATTCACTATATCCAGGCACCGGCGCGCCTGGCCGAAGAGGCCAGTCTGCGCATCAACAACCAGAAAGCCGGACCGCTCAAGCTGCGCGGCAGCCGCGAAAATCAGCGCCTGGCCGGCCTTTTGAACAGTCTCCTCGACAAACAGCACGCGCTGCAGGCCGAAATGGACGATCGCGTACGCGAGGCCAGCCGCCAGACCGAACAGGAAAAAAGCCGGCTGGCCGCGCTGATGTCGGAACTGACCAAGAGCGTGGTCGTGTGCAACCTCGACGGCCGGATTCTGCTCTACAACAATCGCGCCCGAATCCAGTTCCGGCGCCTGTCGCGCACCCCCGGTGTTGCCGGCGGCGCCGAACTCATGGGACTGGGACGTTCAATCTATACCGTGCTCGACCGACGCCTGGTCCAGCACGCCCTGGAAAACGTGCAGCGGCGCCTGAACCGGGGGGCGGGTGCACCGTCTGCCCAGTTCGTGACGACCACACCCTCGGGCAAGCTGCTGCGGGTGCAGATGACGCCGGTGCGCCAGGCCGAGACCGGCGAAGAGGAGGATTCAGCCCGCTCGGTCGCGGAAATGACGGGCTTCGTGCTGCTGATTGAAAACATCACCGACGACATGCAGGCCGACTCGGAAAAAGATCGCTTGCTGACCAGCCTGACCGAAGGCAGTCGGGCCGCTCTGGCCAATACCCGGGCGGCCATCGAGGTGCTGGAATATCCCGACATCGAGGAATCCATGCGCGAGCGCCTGCTCGGTGTGATCCGCGAAGAGATCCAGGGCCTGAGCGAGCGCATCGGCGAAGTCCAGAAAGCGACATCCAAAGCGCTGCGCTCGCGCTGGCCGCTGGAGGACATGCTTGGCAGCGACCTGATCGAAGTCGCGGTCAAGCGCATTCGTTCCGAGCTGGGTCTGCACGCGCAGCAAGACGAAGTCGACGAACAGCTGTGGCTGAAGGTCGAAAGCTTCACCCTGCTGCAGGCCCTGCTCCACCTGGCGACCCGACTCAAGGAGCACTGTGCCGTGCGCTCCGTTGCACTCCGGCTGGGCGAAAACGAGGCCCAGGCTTGCCTGGACTTGATGTGGACGCCTGATCAGGACGAGGGCAACAAGGCCGAACTGGGCTGGGACATGGAGCCCATTCGTGTCGGCCAGGAAACCCTGTCGCTGACCGTCCATGACGTGCTCGAGCGCCATGGCGGCGAATGCTGGATCGAACAGGAGGTCGGGGATCAGCGACACCGCTGCTTTTTCCGCCTGCTGCTGCCGCAGGCCACACCGCAGGAGGAACTGCCGGCGGCCACTTTTGTCCGTCACGAAAGTCGTCCTGAATATTACGACTTCGATTTATTCCAGAGCAGCGAGCGCAGCGAGTCGCTGGATGATCGCCCCTTGAGCGAATTGACCTACACCGTCTTCGATACCGAAACCACCGGCCTGAACCCCGCCGGCGGCGACGAAATCATCCAGATCGGCGCGGTGCGCATCGTCAACGGCAAGGTCTTGCGCAGCGAGTACTTCGACCAGCTGGTCGACCCGCGTCGGCTGATTCCACCGGCCGGCATCCAGATCCACGGGATCACGCCGGACATGGTGCGCGGTCAGCCGACCATCGGCGAAGTCCTGCCGGCCTTCCACAGCTTTTGCGCCGACACCGTGCTGGTCGCCCACAACGCCGCTTTCGACATGCGCTGTCTGGAACTCAAGGAAAAGCAGACGGGACTTAAATTCGATCACCCGGTCCTGGACACCTTGTTGCTGTCGGCACTGGTGCACGAGAACCAGGAATCGCATCGGCTGGAAGCCATCGCCGAGCGCTTTGGTTTGACCATCATCGGCCGTCACACGGCCATTGGCGATGCCATGGTCACCGCCGAGATCCTGGTTCAACTGATTCCCCTGCTGGCCGAAAAAGGCGTGCACACCCTGGGCGAAGCGCGCCAGGCTGCCCAGCAGACCTACTATGCCCGCATCAGCTACTGACCGCGCGAGAGTAAACGCTCATGAGCCCCAAAGACGTTCACCGATTTTTAAGCCAGGTCGTCCCGTTTTCCGAACTACCGACAGCCCGACTCAGGGACCTGGCGCCAGAGTTCGAAGCCCAGAACTTCAAGACCGGTGAGGAGATTGGCCGGTTCGGCCAGCCCGGCGAACACGATGTGTCGGTCATCGCGCGCGGTGCGGTCAACCTGTCGGACGACGAGCAGCAAATCCTCGAGCAGCGCGGCGAAGGCGAGATGTTCGGCCACGCCATCTGTTTTGGCTCCGGGCCGCGCGATTACGTCGTGGTCGCCGCAGAAGATGTTGATCTGCTAAAGCTGCCCTTCGCCCGCCTCCAGGCGCTATGCCGTGAAGCGCCGATCATCAATCGGTTTTTTTCCGCCAGCCCCGGCGCGCGCTTGCGTGACCTCGAGGAAAACACGCCCGCCTGCATCAGCGAGCTGGAGCTGAGACCGCCGTTCACGACCACATCCGACCGCACCATCTCCGAGGGCGCACGCCTGATGGCCCAGCACCTCGTCAGCTGCCTGCCCGTGGTCGACGATGACCGACTGGTCGGCATCATCACCGACCGCGACTTGCGCAATCGGGTCCTGGGCGCCGGCGTTGACCCGGCCAAGACCATCACCGAAGTCATGACCGCCAACCCGGTCACCGCCACTCGCGCTGATCGCCTCGAAGACGCGCTGCTGCTGATGATGCAGTACAACATCCATCACCTGCCGGTAGTCGACGACAACGAGGGCCTGATCGGCGTGGTCAGTTCCGGTGATCTGCTGCGCCTGCAGTCCCCGCACCCGCTCAGGCTGGTCCGCGACATTCAGCGTGCCGAAAGCGCCGCGCAAGTCGCCGAACTGACCCGCAAGGGCCCGGGCCTGCTAGCCCGCATGAGCCGCCAGGGCAACCGGGTGACCGAAGTCGGGCGCGTGGCCGGGATGATCACCGATGCCTGCACCCGGCGCCTGCTCAAGCTGGCCGAAGCCGAGCTGGGCAGCGCGCCAATGCCCTGGACCTGGCTGGCTTTCGGTTCCCAGGCCCGGCTCGAGCAGGGCCTGATCAGCGATCAGGACAACGGCCTGCTGCTGGCCGAACCGCCCGATGAAGAAGCCGCCGCCTACTTCAAGCGCATGGCTGACTTTGTCTGTGACGGACTCGATGAGGCCGGCTATACCTACTGTGCCGGCGGCGTCATGGCCAAGGGCGAGTGGTGCCTGTCGTTTCGCGACTGGCGCAAGACTTTCGCCAACTGGATTCTCGAGCCAGAACCAAAGTCGGTCATGCAGTCGAGCATCTTTTTCGACATGCGCGGCGTCGCCGGCGACCTGGAACTGGCCGCGCGGCTGCACAAGGAAGTGCTGGGCCAAGCCCGCGAGAGCAAGATTTTTCGGCGCTTCCTGGCCGCGGAGTCGATGGGCCATCGGCCACCCATCGGATTGTTCCGGCAGTTCGTGCAGGAACGCGACGGCAAAAAAAGCCAGGGCCTGAATCTCAAGCAGCGCGGCGTTATTCCCATCGTCGACATGGCCCGCGTGCGCGCGCTGGAGGGCGCCATTTCCGAGGTCCACACCGAAGAGCGCCTGCGGGCCGCCGCCGGCCAGGGCATTGTCAACGAACGCGATGCCGACGACCTGATCCACGCCCTGCGCTTCATCGGCAACGTCCGCCTGCGCCACCAGGTCGCTCTCTACGAGAGCGGCGAAAAACCCAACCACCTGGTCTCACCCGAGGAAATGTCGGGCCTGCATCGGCGCTATCTGCGCTCGGCCTTCGGCATCGTGCGCTCGGCCCAGCGCGCCCTGGCCCAGCGCTACACGCTTTGATCGACCGTCGAATTCAAGCGTTTCTGATTTCGGGCTAACGTTTGGGTTAACCGGCCCCGCCACTAAGCTCGCCCGGCTTCGCCGGCCCGGAGCCTTCCGGGGGCCGGTTGAACCCTTTGTTAGGCGATTGGCTAGACATATACTCCGTGAGGCTTTCAGCGATTGACTCCAGGCTTGCCATGGATATTCTTGCTCTGCGAGAACTGTCTTCGAGGCCATGAGCGGCAAGTTCTTGGGCGCCAGGAAAATCTTGAAGCGCGTCTTCAGTTGACTTGTTCTGAGACCAGATGGTAAGGGTGTAGCTTCCCCCCGTTCTCCCGCCTAAGTGAAACCTGTAATCTCCAAGTCCGAACCTAACCCCTTTTTCGTTCTTAGTAACCTTTGGTGAAATTCCTAGTTTCTCCAAACAGGGAAGAACCTCGGTGAAAATCCTCTGCTCCTTCCTTCTTGCTGCAGCATCAGTTGCTTCCTTGACGTCAGCATCATCACCAATTGAGATGGACTTAGCCTCTGGATGGTAGGTTTCAATAAAGTTGCTAACCGCCTCTACTAAGGTTTCATTCCCATCCCAGAAATACTCCCCGTCAAGCCTCGAATTATCGAGAATTGTATGGAGCATAGATTCTACTGACCTGGCATCGATTCCAGTCCAGGCCTTTACTATTGCGACCTTCACAGGGCTCAATGTCCCAAGCAACTCTTTCTCGCGTCTCTGAGGCAAGTCGGTTGTAATGCCGATCTTTTTGATAGGTGGAAAGGCCGACTCCGAATCAAAGCGCTGCAATTTCTCGGAGAAGAGGGGTTCTGCGATATAGAGGGTATTCTTCACGTTGGTTTATATCCTTTTCGCCTAACGTCTAAGCTAAGCGGCGCCGCCACAGAAGCAGCCCGGCTTTGCCGGCC
>CAZUTZ010000040.1:0-12742 GCA_964623655.1 uncultured Wenzhouxiangella sp. | reverse complement strand
GGCGATGGCTACCGATTGACCTCGCTCTTCGGCGCCGACGCCCGGGTAGGCGCCGGGTGTGTCGATGAAGGTGACCACGGGCAGACGGAAACGACCCGCCATCTCCAGCAGTCGCAGCGCCTTGCGGTAGCCCTCCGGCTTGGGCATGCCGAAGTTGCGCCGCACTTTTTCCTTGGTATCGCGACCTTTTTGATGGCCCAGCACAACATAGCTGCGCCCGTCAAGTTCACCCAGGCCGCCGACGATGGCCGGATCATCGCTGTAGGCGCGATCGCCGTGCAGCTCCTCGAAGCGCTCGAAGATCATCGACACAAAGTCAAGCGTATGGGGCCGCTCGGGATGCCGAGCCAGCTGCGAAATCTGCCAGGCAGTGAGGTCGGAAAAGATCGCTTCGGTTTTCGCCCGGCACTTGGCCTCCAGCCTCGAGATTTCGTCTTCGATGTTGAGCGCGTTGTCCGTGCCGACGTGGCGCAGTTCATGAATCTTGGCCTCGAGCTCGGCGATGGGTTGTTCGAAGTCGAGATAGTTGGCGGACATGATTCAGACTTGTTCGGAAGCGGTGCTCTGGTCAGTATAGTCGCCGTCGCCTTTCACTGCGACGCTGATCGGTCCACGCGGAACCTTGATCAGATCCCAGTTCCGCACCGCCCAGTGCCACTGACTCTCCAGGCTGCGCATCCCGCGCGGCGGTTCGTGACCCAGCGCGCGCAAAACCAGGCGCAGCGCGTCGGCGCAGGGCAGCCGGTCGATCGGATCATCTCCGCGTGACTTGCTCAACTTGTGGCCCCTGGCGTCGACAATCAAAGGCAGGTGGGCATAGTCGGGCTGGCGCAGCCGCAGCGCACGCTGCAGCAGGACCTGGCGTGCCGTCGAGTCGATCAAATCTGCGCCACGGACGACTTGGGTGACGCCGGCCTGGCCGTCGTCGACCACGACGGCAAGCTGATAGGCAAACAAGCCGTCGGCCCGACGAATGACGAAATCCCCGCACTGGCCGGCCGGCTGCTGTCGCTGCACACCCTGTATTCCGTCAGCAAAGCAAATCTCTTCGTCGGTAACGCGAAAGCGGATCGAGCGGGGAGGGCGGTCGGTCGGGGTTCCGTCGCGGCAGGTGCCCGGATAAACACCGGAATCGGGCAAGTCCTTGCGGGTACAGCAGCAGCCGAAAGCCTGTTCTTTGAGCACGAGGCGGTCCAGAGCACGCTGGTAGCGCCGGGTCAGTTGCGACTGCTTTTCGACCGGGCCGTCGGGCTTCATTCCGAAGCGGGCCAGTGTCTCGAGCTGCTGCGCGGCCGCACCGGCGACTTCGCGTGGCGGGTCAAGATCTTCAATCCGAACGCGCCAGATGCCGCCCATGCTGCGGGCCTGCAGGTAGCTGCCCACCGCGGCGACCATGGAACCGAAATGCAGTTTGCCGGTAGGCGAAGGTGCGAACCGGCCGATATACGGGCGGTCAAAAATTTCCGTTCCGGCCATCCCTGTCTTGTAATTGCGGGGTCCGGGACTCATTGTAAAGACCCTGAACCGGATCACCGACCACGGAGCGTCGTCGAATCATGCAGAGAATTTTCTTGTTCCTTGCCACCAACCTGGCTGTACTTGTCGTGCTCGGCATCGTCATGACCCTGCTGGAGCCCTGGCTGGTTCAGCAAGGCATTGATGTCAACAATGCCGCCGTCTTGCTGTTTGCGGTGATCTTCGGGATGGGAGGCGCACTGATTTCTCTGTTCATGTCGAAGCGCATCGCCTTGATGAGTACACGGGCGCGCATCATCAGTCAACCCTCCAATCAGTCCGAGCGCTGGCTGGTCGAGACCGTCACGCGGCAGGCTCGCGAGGCCGGAATCGGTATGCCGGACGTAGCGGTTTATGACGCTCCGGAGCCCAACGCCTTTGCCACGGGCGCATCGCGCAACAACGCACTGGTGGCGGTAAGCACCGGTCTGCTGCGCAGCATGCGGCCGAACGAGGTTGAAGCGGTGCTGGCGCACGAGGTCTCGCACGTTGCCAACGGCGACATGATCACGCTGAGCCTGCTCCAGGGCGTGCTCAACACCTTTGTCCTTCTGTTGTCCCGGGTGCTCGGACAAATCATTGATCGCGCCGTGTTTCGCTCCGACCGCGCCTATGGACCCGGCTATTTCATCTCCGTCATCGTTTTGCAGATCGTGCTGGGCGTGCTGGCCAGCATGATCGTGATGGCTTTTTCGCGCTGGCGGGAATTCCGCGCCGATGCCGGAGGGGCCAGGCTCGCCGGTCGCAGCAACATGATTGCCGCACTCGAGCGCCTCAAGCAGAGCAATCAGCCCTCTCAGCTGCCCGAGTCGGTCGAAGCCTTTGGTATTCGCGGGCGGGTAGGCTCGGGCATCCGGCGCCTGCTGATGAGCCATCCGCCCCTGGATGAGCGTATCCGTGCACTGGCCGAGGGCGCTCGCTGAGCCGCTCCCCGGTCGCTTGCCCGCTGTTGAGTCGTGCCTGGTTCTCCGGCGGCCTGTCAGGGTGCGGCGTTGTCACGAGGCGGCTTGTTCGCGGACGAAATCGCCCTGAACCATGGTGATGTCGAGCTGCCACAGCGTCGCCAGATCGCTGGTCTGGTCGACCCGGGGCGCGATCACGCGGGCGCTGTTGGCTTTTGCGGTGCGCACGATGCTGGCGAGTCGGGACCGCAGACGTTCGTTGTCGCTCAGGTTCTGGACCATTTCCGGCGCCAGCCGCAGGTAGGCGACGTCCAGATAGCTGAGTGAAACCTCGAGCTTGCTTTCCGCGCCGACGTCGGTGAGCGCAAAGCGGCAGCCGGCCGGGCTGAACTTTTCGATGAAGTCCTGGACCTGGCGCAGTTTGTCTTCGACCTCGAAGTCGCGAAACGCCAGGATCATTTGAGATGGATCGAGAGCGCCGGATTTCAGCAATCCCTGAAGGTGATCGCAGAACGATTGATCGACGATGGAACTGACCGAAAGGGTCACCAACCAGGCCTCGTCGGGCTGCTGTTCGCGGTCGGCGATCAAAGCCGCAAGGCGCCTGAGTAAATCCCTGTCCAGTCGCGGAGCTAGGCCGACGCGGGCCGCCGCGCCGGTAAAGACCGAAGGCAGGATGACTTCATCACTGCCTTCGGCGCGCATGCGCGACTCAATCTCGTAAATCGTCGTCGAGTCGTCATCCATCCGGGTGATCGGTGAAGTCATCAGCCTGATTTCGTCGTGATCCAGCGCATGGATCAAACGCTCATGCCAGGCCAGGTCGTCGTCGCTGGCGTCTTCGGAAATCCTCGGGCGATAGCGGACATAAGCGTTGCCGCCTGAACGCAGGGCCTCGTTCAAGGCGATTTCAGCTTGCGACATCAAAGCGTCCATGGCTGTTGCGCTGCTGCTGCCCTGAGCGACGCCAACGCTGACGGTGATCGGCAGACTCAGCTCGCCAATCTCCAGGATCCGGCCGTTGCAGTGCTCGACCATTTGGCGAGCCAGTTGTTCGGCGCTGTGCGGGTTCGGCGTCTCGCACAGTACGGCAAAGGTGTAGTCGCGCAAGCGGCCCATGGCGAGAGGGGAATCCACGCTCTGTTTGAGTATGTCAGCCGTGGCACGGATCAGGCTGTCCGTGGCGCCGATGCCGACGCGCGACTGCAGCTTGTCGGGCTGATCCAGCGACACCAGCAGGACGCTCAGGCCGGTGGCGTCTTCGCGCAGATCCAGTTCATCGGCGAGCTTGTTGGCAAATGCCGCGTGATTCAGCAGCCCGGTGACGACATCCGATTCTTTCAGGCGCTGCAACTCCTCGGCCAGCGCTGGATCCGCTTCGGGATGATCCTCTCGGATCAGCATCTGGGCGCAGCTTTCCCCGGCATAGCGGGCCGGTGAGAAGGCCACCACTGCGCGAAAATGCGACCCATCCTGGCGTTTGGCTTTGAGGCTCAGGGGCTCGTCCGGCAAATTGTTGCGATCCAGGGCTTTCAGGACTTTCTTCAGGTCCGGGCCATCGGGCCCGGCTTCGAAGAGATCAAGCATCGACAGTCCCTCGATCTCATAAAACGAGCTGAAGCCGAACAGGCTCAGGTAGGCGGGATTGGCGAAGATGTACAGGCCCTCATGGATGTAGGCGATGGCCTCGCTGGAACTTTCGAGAAGCAGCGTGTAGCGAGTTTCGATGTCGTTGAGACGCAGCGCGCCGGCACGCGCTTCATGGGTATTGACGATTTGTTCGATCTGGTTGGCGAGCACCCGCTTGAGTTTGCGCGGGTCGGTCGTGTTGACAAAGCCATCCACGCCGCAGGCAGCCACGGCCAGAGCCGTTTCTGCGTCGTCTGATTCGATCACCGCGATCAGCGGGATCGGCTCCTCGGCGTCGCGCAGGCAACGAGTTGCGGCCTCCAGCAGATCCGGTTCTTCGCTGTGCGGAAAAACCAGCAACAGATCGATCGACTCGGTCTCGAAAAGCCTCAGCACAGCGCTCGCAGTGTCTCCGTGGATCACCCGCAGCGGGTAGTCGTTGCCCAGGAGCTGCATCAGCTCGGCTCGCCTGCCGGCTTGATCGCTGATGATGAGAAGGCGAATGGAGCGAGGGCTGGTCATGCTGATTCACTCTTCCAAATCTCAACAAATAGTAGCAGCTAAAAAAAGCGCTGCCATTCGGGATGGTGTCCTAAAGTAACGGAGTTTTGTACGGCGTGCCTGGCAGTTCCTGGACGAGCTTGGGCACCAGGTAGCCGGGCAGCCGACGGCGAAGCGCCTCGGTCAGGATCCTGGCCGTGTCCGTGGGCACCTCAAACCGCTGCGATCCGCGAACCCGGTCGAGCTGGTGCAGGTAGTACGGCAGGACACCGGCGTCGAAACCGCGCTCCATCAACTCGACCAGAGCATCCACCGAGTCGTTGACGCCGGCCAGGAGCACGGCCTGGTTCAGCACATGGGCGCCGCTGTGCCTCAGCCTGGTAATGCCCTCGTCCACCTCGCCATCGAATTCCGCCGCGTGATTGGCGTGGATGACGACAACCAGTGGCCACGGCAGGTCGTTTATCCAGTGCAGCAGCCGTGGCGTGACGCGGTCGGGCAGCACGACGGGCATGCGGGTGTGCAGGCGCAGGCGCTTGATGTTGGAAAACTGGCCGAGTTCCTCGCTCAGCGCTTCAAGCTGTGAAGTGGGCAGCATCAGCGGATCGCCGCCGGACAGGATGACCTCCTCGACATCGCTGGCTGTACGCAGATATTCGGCGGCCTCCCGCCACTTGCGCCCGGCCGCGCGTTCTCCGGCGTAAGGGAATGCCTGGCGGAAACAGTAACGACAGTGGACGGCGCAGGCACCGGTGACGACAAGCAACAGACGACCATGATATTTGTGCAGCAGCCCGGGCGCGCGCCGACTGGGCAGATCGCCGACGGGATCGGCGCTGAAGCCGGCGACCGAGCGGCGCTCATCCGGGTCGGGCAAGACCTGAAGCAGCAATGGATCCAACGGGTCGGCCCGGCGCATGCGGCGGGCAAAGGCTTGCGGCACCATCAGCGGAAAGTCGAGCGCAGGCGATGCTGCAGCCGTGCCGGCGGGCAGGCCGACAAAGTCGAGCAGATCGGCCGTCGTGCGCAATGCCTCGCGCACCTGGGCGCGCCAGGCCGGGCGTTCAGCGCTCGTCGACGGCCTGGTTCGGGCTAAACTATCCGGCTGATCGGTTAGCGACATCGCAACTTTTTTTCGCCCCGGCTCTCGATGGCTTCCGTCGGGAAGTACGGGGCGCATTGTAATGTGGAGAGGCCCATGGCGAGCTATAGCACCAACGAATTCAAATCCGGCTTGAAAATCATTCTTGACGGCGATCCCTACACAATCGTCGAAAATGAATTCGTCAAGCCTGGCAAGGGCCAGGCCTTCAATCGCGTCCGCGTTCGTAATTTGAAGACCGGGCGGACCATTGAAAAAACCTTTAAATCCGGCGACTCGGTGGAAGCGGCCGACGTGTTTGAGAAGGAAATCCAGTACCTGTACAGCGACGGCGAATTCTGGCACTTCATGGACGTGGAAACTTTTGAGCAGATGTCGGCCGGAGAATCGGCGATTGGTGACTCGGCACAGTGGATGAAAGAAGAAGACATGTGCCAGGTCACGCTGTGGAACGGCGTGCCATTGACGGTGCTGCCGCCCAATTTCGTCGAGCTGAAAATTGTCGAGACCGATCCCGGGCTCAAGGGGGATACCTCGGGCAGCGGTGGCAAGCCGGCCCGCCTCGAGACCGGTGCGACAGTGCGCGTGCCGCTGTTTGTCCAGGAAGGCGAAGTCATCCGGGTTGATACCCGCAAGGGCGAATACGTCTCGCGGGTCAAGGACTAGGGCGCCGTGTCCTCCGGCGACATCGCGCTGATCCCCGACTGGATCGTCCCCGTGCACCCGCGCGGGGAGGTGCTGACCGACCATGTCCTGGTGCTGCATGGACGGCGAATCAGCGCGCTGCTGCCCAGGGAGCAGCTTGATCAGACCTATCCCGACATCGAGACCGTGCGCCTGCCGGGTCAGGTTCTTCTGCCGGGTCTGATCAATGCGCACGCTCATAGCGCGATGAGCCTGCTGCGCGGTCTGGCCGACGACTTGCCTTTGATGCGCTGGCTCGAGGACCACATCTGGCCGGCCGAGCAGGCCTGTGTCAGCGCCGACTACGTGCGCGCCGGCACCGAACTGGCGGTGGCTGAAATGCTGCTGGGCGGGACCACCTGCTTCAACGATAACTACTTTTTTCCGGATGTCGCGGCAGCGACCGCCACGCGCGCCGGGATGCGCGCGATGATCGGCCTGCCTTTGATCAGCGTGCCCACGGCCTGGGCCACTACGGAAGATGAGTACTTCAGCCGCGGTCTTGGCGTGCATCAGGATCTGAAGGGATCGCAGCTGATCACTACCGCTTTTGCACCGCACGCGCCCTACACGGTCAGCGACAGCGCGTTCCGGCGCATTCGTGATCTGGCCGAGGAGCTGGATATTCCGGTTCATCTCCATTTGCTGGAAACCGCCGGCGAGATCGACAGCAGTCATCAGCAATACCGCTGCCATCCCATCGACCGTCTCGAAAAACTGGGCTTGTTCAACGATCGCCTGCTTGCCGTCCACATGACCCAGCTGCGCGATCGCGACATGGATCGGGTCGCGCGCCACGGCGTGCACGTCCTGCACTGTCCGGCCTCGAACCTCAAGCTGGCCAGCGGCATTTGTCCCATTACCAACCTGATCGAGCGCGGCGTCAACGTCTGTGTGGGCACCGACGGGGCTGCCAGCAACAACACGCTGGACATGTTTGCCGAAATGAGACTGGCTGCGCTGCTGGCCAAGGGCGCCAGCGGCAACCCGGAGGCGGTGCCCGCGCATCAGGCGCTGGAAATGGCCACGATCAACGGCGCAAGAGCGCTGGGCCTGGAGGACGAAATCGGCAGCCTGGAGGCCGGCAAGCAGGCTGATGTGATCGCCGTGGCGCTTGACAGAATCGGAACGCTGCCCGTGCATCATGTGATTTCGCAGCTTGTTTACGCGACAAGCAGTCATCAGGTTCGTCAAGTCTGGGTGGCCGGTCGACAGCTGGTCAAAGACGGAGCAGCAACCTCCCTGGACATCGACCGCATCAAGTCCGAAAGCGCGATCTGGCAGCAACGCCTGGAGCGTATTGACCGGCTAGCCGCCAAGCAACCGAAGCAATGAACTCAGAAACCACCACTGATTCCTCGAATATCGATCAGCGCGAAGCCGAGAAATTCGATGCGCTGGCGGCGCGCTGGTGGGATCCTGCCGGCGATTCGCGCCCGCTGCACGATATCAACGGTCCGCGCATGGCCTACATCGAGGCCAGGGCTCGGATTGACAATCAAAGCGTGGTCGATGTGGGCTGCGGCGGCGGCCTGTTATGCGAAGCGCTGAATGAGCGCGGAGCGGCCGTTACCGGTATCGATATCGCCGACAAGCCGCTGGGTGTCGCCCGCCTGCACGCAGCCGACCGCGGGCTGGACATTGACTATCGCAAGACGACGGCTGAGGCGCTGGCCGCTGAGCGGGCCGGCGATTTCGACCTTGTGTGCTGCCTGGAAATGCTTGAGCATGTGCCGGACCCGTCCAGCGTGGTCGAGGCTTGCGCCGAGTTGGCTCGACCGGGCGGGCAGCTTTTTTT
Organism: uncultured Wenzhouxiangella sp.; assembly: GCA_964623655.1. Classification (GTDB taxonomy): domain Bacteria; phylum Pseudomonadota; class Gammaproteobacteria; order Xanthomonadales; family Wenzhouxiangellaceae; genus Wenzhouxiangella. Next base: position 4,611 of record CAZUTZ010000040.1, on the reverse strand, counting down.
CAGCACCATCAACCGGTCACCGCAAGCCTGGGCGTTGGCCATCGTGGGCGCGGAGTATTTGCTCGGACTGCTTCCGCGCGGCACGCACCGCTACGATCGTCTGATCCGGCCGGAGGAACTGGCTGCGGGCTGCCGCAAGAGCGGCCTGGAGGTGCTCGACATTACCGGCCTGCACTACAACCCGTTTTCCCGAACGGTGCGCATCGGCGGTATGCCGCGAGTCAATTACCTGCTTCACGCCCGCAAACCCGGCTGAGTTCGGCGATGGCGCGCAGGCTCGACGCCGTGCTGTTCGATCTCGACGGCACCCTGGTAGACAGTGCTCCGGATCTGGTCGCCACCGTGGGCTGGCTGCGCCAGGCCCATTCGCTCGAGCCCATCGAACTGACCGGCCTGGCGCCGCTGGCTTCCCGCGGCGCGATCGGTCTGATTGAAGCCGGCTTTGCCGACCGGCCGGATCTGGATCGGGGGATGCTGCGCGAGCAGTTTCTTGCCCACTATGCCGATCATCTCTGGGTCGACAGCCGACCCTACGCCGGGGTGGCCGAACTGCTCGACGCGCTGGCGGAGCGTGACGTGCCCATCGCGATCGTGACCAACAAGCCGACGCTGCTGGCCGAAGCACTGATTGCAGCGGCAGGCTGGCAGGAGCGGTTCGGGGCGCTGATCGGGGCCGGCTGTACAGCTCAGGTCAAGCCACATCCGGCGCCGGTTCTGGAAGCCTGCCGGCGCTTGAGTGTGCTGCCGACGGACGCCTGCATGATCGGCGACGATCGTCGGGATGTCGAGGCCGGTCGACGCGCCGGCAGCCTCACACTGGGGGCGTCCTGGGGCTATCTGGCCGGTGATGATCCGGCCGACTGGGGGGCTGACGAGGTCTTCTCCAGCCCTGAGCATTTGCAGGAATTTCTGATGAAATACAATGAACTATACTGATTACCTTCAGCGAATTCTTTTTGAGGATATCGATGCGCGCTGTGTTGTGGTGAGACTGGAATCCGTGCTCGCCGAAGTCGCCCGCCGCTGCAGCGATGCGCCGCCCGCGGCGCGGCAACTGCTGGCCGAGGCGCTGTTGCTCAGCGCCGCCATGTCCAGTGGTCTGAAGTTTTCCGGTCGTATCAGTCTGCAGATTCGCGCCGATTCCGGTCCCATTCGCATCCTGGTCGCCGACTGCACCGACCAGGGCGGGCTGCGCGGCACCGTGAGCGTGCAGGCCGACGCTCCGCTGCCCGAACAAGCCGCCGACTGGATCGAGCCCTTGAGAAAGGACGCGGTTCTGACGCTGACGCTCGACCCCAGCGACGGCGGGCAGCGCTGGCAGGGGATCGTGCCCTTCGAAGGCAGCAATCTGGCCGAGGCCGTTGCCGGCTACTTCGAGCGTTCCGAGCAGTTGCCGACCCTGATCAGCCTGGCCTCGGACGGCGACGCGGCCGCCGCCATCATGCTTCAGCGCATGCCGGGAGACGGCTCGGATGCGCAAGCCTGGGAGCACCTGGAACAATTGCTGGCCACCGTGCGGGACGAGGAATTGCTGACGCTGCCGCCGGAACAACTGCTGCACCGGCTTTTTCACGCTGAGCGCCGGCGCCTGTTCCCCGCTCGTGAGCTGACTTTCCATTGCCCCTGCAGCCGCGAGCGGGTCGAAAACATGCTGCTGAGCCTGGGGCCGGACGAGCTCAACAGCATGGCCGAGGAGGCCGAGCCGGTCGAAGTGCATTGCCAGTTCTGCAATCAGGGCTACCGGTTCGAGCCGGATGAGCTGGCGGCACTTTATCCGGACGATGCCGTCCAGGGGTCGCCGACACTGCACTGATCATGGATGCTCTGGCCTGGTGTCGCGAGAAAATGCTGGTGCCGGCCCAGCCGCTGACCGCCAGCCTGCTGTTTGCCGATCCCGGAGTCCGGGACCAAATTCTGGTCACTCGAACGCTGGGCGCCGAGCTGCTGGCGCTGGCCGAAGGTTCAACCGAGCCTGCGCTGCTGGCCGCCCGGCTGGACTGGTGGCAGGGCGCGCTTGGTGGGCAGGCCGACCATCCCGCGCTGATGGCACTCGCGCAAACCGGCGTCCAGCGGCGCGTGTCGGGGCAGGATTTTCTGCCGCTGCTTGATGCGGTGGCCCGGCTGGGGGCGCAACCACGGCTTGAGCGCTTTGAGGAATTTCAAGATCTGGGCCGGGCAACCGGGGGACGGATTGCCGAGCTTGAATTCGGGATCTGCGCGCAAGGCAAAGCCGAGGCGGCGGAACAGAAGGCGCTGGCGATCGAGCTGGGCGCGGCCGGCTGGATTTTGCGCCGGGTGCGCGACGTCGCCGCCGACGCAAACCGCAACTGCTGGCTGCTGCCGCTGGATCTGCAGGCTCAGTTTCAGATTTCCCGACAGGATGTGCTGGACGCTCGCGGCGGTCCGGATTGGCAGGGGCTGGTCCAGACCCTGGTAGCCCGGGCGCTGAAGTCCGGAGATCGGGCGGCAGTGGGACTGGACCCCGTCCACCGCCACCTGATCATTCACTGGTCGGTCGAGAAACGACTGGCGGCCAGGCTGGTTCGCTCACCGGACGACATCCTCAAGCGGCGCCTGCTGCCGGGCCACGCGGGCAACGTCTGGGCCGCCTGGCGCGCCGCGCGCAGGCTGGCTAAACGGGCGGGTTAGCCGCGTGGCCCACTAAAGCCTGATGCCGACGCCGACGCTGAAACGCGTCTGGCGCTGCCAGCGCTCGACATCCTGCGGCCACAGATGGATTTGTTCAGCCTCGAGCACCGGCATGTCCAGCCAGTGATCGCCGACCGGGCTGCTTTCAATGCCCGCCACCTGACCCAGGACACTGAGATATCGACCCGGCGCATATTGAACGGGCTCGAGAAAGCCGGTCTTGCGCACCACGAAGCGCACGCCCGGCTCCTGATTGATCCTTGGCCGATCTCCGCGATCAAGCGGGTAGCTGACCACGGTGATTTCGGTGTAATCGGCCAGGTTGCGCAGGGCGGCAATGCGCCCGCCCCAGATCACTTCGTCGCCCGTGACGGCTTCGTCGCTCAACACGTGGGCCGGGCCGAATTCAGTCACTTCCGAGCTTTCGGTATCCAGCGGGCTGGTGGCGCAGCCGCTCAAAAAGAGTGCCAGCAGGGGCAAGGCAAGCTTAATCATCGGCGCTGATCACTCCCGGGCCCTTGCCCGCGGTTTTTTCATAAACGCCCTTGCCGATTTTGCGGTACTGGGTGAAGCCGGCCTTTTCAATCGACGACTCACGCAGCCGGTGGGCCTGGCCGGAGACGACATTGGGCGGGGAAATGATCCGCCGCACCGGCGAACCGCAATTCGGGCAATATTCCACCGGGGCATCGCTGAGGCGCTGCAGAACGGTAAAGCCGGTTCGGCAATGGCTGCAGCCGGCTTCGCTTGCGTTGGCATATTCATAGAACGGCATGGGCGAATACTAGCCGATCGAGCGTGCGGAATCTGCGACAATCAAGCGCTTGAAGGATGCCCTGACCCCGTCAAACTCAAAGGCGCAATCGTCGATGGAAAACAGCAAACAGCCGGTCTGGCTGATCACCGGGGCCGCCGGCACCCTGGGCCGGGAGCTGGTGCACCAGGTACTGCTCCAGGGCGCCGACTGCATTGCTCTGGATCGCGATCAGCGCGGTCTGAACCAGCTCCACGACCGGCTCGAAGAGGCGGGTCTGCGTCCTCCGGCGCTTTATCCGCTGGATCTGGTTGGCGCAAGTCCGGACGATTACGCCGACCTGGCGGCAACGCTGGCAGACCAGTTTCCCGGTCTGGACGTCCTGGTGCACGCTGCCGCATCGTTCACCGCGCTCAGGCCGCTGGAACACCAGCCGGCCGACGAATGGTTCAGCATTCTCCAGAGCGGACTGACCGGCCCGTTCTTGCTCACCAATGCGCTCATGCCGCTGCTGCGTCGCTCCGATGGCCCGTGCGTCGCCTGGATCAACAACGGTGTATGCCTCGACCAGCCGGCACGCTGGGGCGCTTACGGCGTGGCTCAGGCCGGACGCCGGCAAATGGCCAAAACGCTTGCCGCCGAGCTCGGGCCACGCGGTCCCCGCGTTCTGGAGGTTGACCCGGGTCCGTTTTTCAGCCCGCTGCGCAGTGCCGCCTGGCCGGCGGAAACCGCGCAGGAACTGCCCGGCGCCGCGCAGGCGGCAGAGCACGTTTTGCAAACCATCCGACAAGGAGAGCAGTGATGAGTGACGATCTCTTTGAAAAAATCATCCGGCGCGAGATCCCGGCCGATATCGTTTTCGAGTCCGACTCGGTCCTGGCCTTTCGCGACATCGATCCGCAGGCCCCGACCCACGTACTGATCATTCCCAAGCGACGCATTGCGACCATCAACGACCTCGACGCCGATGATGCGGGGCTGATCGGCGAGATGGTACTGGCCGCGCGCGACATCGCCGCGCAAGCCGGCCTGAGCGACGACGGCTACCGGCTGGTCATCAACTGCAACCGCCACGGTGGCCAGTCGGTTTATCACATCCATTTGCATCTGCTCGGCGGACGCCAGCTGACCTGGCCGCCTGGCTGAGCGGGTAAATATTAACTTGGCATCAAAATACCTACGGTATTTGATGATCGGCATTTGCGGCG
>CAZUTZ010000039.1:0-12834 GCA_964623655.1 uncultured Wenzhouxiangella sp. | reverse complement strand
GAAGATGTTTCTGACCCGGATTGGCTTCGGCTCCAAGGCGGTGATCACCGGCGATTTGACCCAGATCGATCTGCCGCCCAAGGTTTCCTCAGGATTGCGCCACGCCGTGGGTTTGCTCAAAGAGGTCGAAGGCGTCAGCCAGACCTTTTTCGATGCCCGCGACGTGGTGCGTCACCCGATTGTCCGAAGAATCGTCGAAGCCTACGAGGCCGCCGATGTTTCCGGCGGGACCGATCACTGATGGAGTTGGAGATACAGCGCGAAATCGATGATCCGGCCGTGCCGGAGGATCGGCAGATCGAGGCCTGGGTAGCACAGGCGCTGGCGGGCGAGTCGGCGGTGGTCCTGAATGTCCGCGTGGTCGATCAGGCCGAAGGCTGGGCCCTGAACCGGCAGTGGCGCGGCAAGGACTCCGCCACCAATGTGCTCAGTTTTCCGGCCGATATCCCGACTGCGGACGGTGTTCGCGTGCTCGGGGACGTCGTGCTGTGTGCCCCGGTCATTGCGCGCGAGGCGGTCGAGCAGGGCAAATCGCTGCCGGCGCACTGGGCCCATCTGGTCATTCACGGCGTCCTGCATCTGCTAGGATTTGATCATCGGCAAGGTCCTGAGGCCGAAGTGATGGAGGCGCGTGAGACAGCCTTGCTTGCCGGCCTCGGATTTCCCAATCCCTACGAACCCAGCGATGAATCCTGAACAGAGCCTGGTCAACCTTGACGCACAGGCGTTTGGCTTCGGTGGACCGGCATGAGTGACGAGAACTCCGCCGGCAACGGCCCGAATACCCGCACCTGGCTGGAAAAACTGGGGCGGGCCTTCGGCGGCGAGCCCAAGAGTCGCGATGATCTGATTGAGCTGCTGCGCGACGTGGCCGCACACGGTCTGATCGAGTCCGACACGCTGGCCATGCTGGAAGGCGCGCTGGAAGTCGATGAGCTACAGGTGCGCGATGTCATGGTGCCGCGCTCGCATATGGTGGTCATCAGCGAAAACGCCTCGATCAACGATATTCTCCCGGTGATCACCGAGTCGGGCCACTCGCGCTTCCCGGTCGTGGGTGAGGATCGGGACGAAGTGCGCGGGATTTTGCTGGCCAAGGACCTGCTGCAGATGTTTTCGCAGAACACCGAGCTGGTGTTGAGTGATCACCTGCGACCGGCGGTCATCATTCCGGAGTCCAAGCGTCTCAACGTCTTGCTGCGCGAGTTCCGGGTCAGCAAGAATCACATGGCCATCGTGGTTGATGAATACGGCGGGGTGTCCGGACTGGTCACGATTGAGGATGTGCTCGAAGAAATCGTCGGCGATATCGACGACGAGCACGATGCCGAGGCCGTACAGGATATCGAACGCCTGCCCGGCGGAAACTATCGCGTCCAGGCGCTGACGCCGATCGATGACTTCAACGACGCCCTGGGTACCGACTTCAGCGACGCCGAGTACGACACGATCGGCGGCCTGGTGGTGGCCGAGTTCGGCCGCCTGCCCGAATCCGGGGAAGCGGTCACCATCGGGCAGTGGCGTTTCGAGGTCGAAAGCGCCGATGATCGGCGGCTGCGCGCCATGATGGTTGAATACGAGGCCTGATGAAGCCCAATCGGGCGGCTACCCTGCAGGCCGCTTTACTCATGTTGTGCTGTGCGGCGCCGCTGAAGGCGCAGGAGGCCTGGCTGGTGACCTACGGCCCGGGCGCGGAAGTGTGGGAGTTGTTCGGCCATAACGCTCTGTGGCTGCGTGATCCCGAAACCGGCCTGGACCACACCTACAGCTTCGGCTACTTCGAAATGGACCGCCCGGGGTTCCACCTGGACTTTGCCCGCGGGATCATGCTGTATTACGGGGCCGGCAGCCGGGCCGAGCGTGAATTCGCCTTCTATCGGTCACGTCAGCGCTCGATCACGGCGCAGCGGCTCAACCTGTCCGCCGCCCAGATCCGGGATCTGCACCAGCGGCTGCATGAAGCGATCCACCCCCACCCGCAGTATTACGCCTACGACTACTTTCGAAATAACTGCTCGACCTGGCTGCGCGACATGCTCGATCAGGTGCTGGACGGTGAGCTGGCGCCGCGGCTGACCGAGCAGCCCGCTCGCCTGAACTTTCGCGACCACACACGGCGCATGACTTATCCGCGTCCGTGGATCCACAGCGGCATCATGCTGTTGATGGGATCAAGCATCGATGAGCCGATCAGCGCCTGGGAAGAAGCCTTCCTGCCCGATGCGCTTGCAAGGTGGCTGGATACCATCGAAATCGACGCCGAACCGCTGGTCCTGGAAACGCGTGTTCTGTTTGACCCGGAAGTGTTCCAGCCGCCGGAGGATGCGCGCGGCCCGTGGCCGTTGATGCTGGCTGTCGGTTTGCTTGGCGCGGCGCTGATTCTGGTGCCGGCCTGGAGCTCGCGCAGGCGCTGGTCTCGCTTGCCCTGGCATATCGGCGTGTTGCTGGCCGGTGCGGCCGGCAGTCTTTTGCTCTTGATGTGGCTGGGCACGGGTCATCGCGATACCTGGCATAACTGGATGTTGCTGGTGCTCAATCCCGCCTGGTGGATGTTGTGGCGCAGCGCCTGGCGCACGAGGGTCTCGATCGGACTGCTCGCGGCGCTCGTCCCTGGCACGGTGATTCTTGCCTGGCCCGGACTGATTCAGGACCGGCCCGATCAACTGGCTCTGGTGCTGCCGCCGCTGCTGGCCCTGCTGGCCGTTGCCTGGCGCAATGGGACCCCGAATAAGGCACCGCAGACCGAAGGGTAGGTCGGCCTGACACGGCCGACGGGCAATCTTATGACCTGCACCCAGGACCATGCCAAGTGCCATTTTCGGGTCTGGCTGTCGGGGGTGTAACCCCGACCTACGCGCTTGACGTATCTGCGTTCAGGCAGGTTCTGCCTCCAACCGGATCACGCGATCATGGCGCGGCAGTGTGGACGGATCATGGGTGATCATGACCGTGGTGCGCTCGCCCAGCCAGCCGTCCAGCGTCTGGCTGAGGGCGAGTGCGGTGTCGGTGTCCAGGCCGGTGGTCGGCTCGTCGAGAATGACAATCGGGCTGTCGCTCAAGATCAGTCGGGCCAGGGCCAGGCGCCGGGCCTCACCCCCGGACACGTTGCCGCCGCCTTCGTCCAGCCAGGTGTCCAGTCCGTCGTCCAGACCGTCCATGAACGCGGCCAGACCAGCCGTGGCCAGTGCCCGGCCCAGGGCCAGGTCGTCGGCCTCGGGGCGGGCCAGGCGCAGGTTTTCGGCAATCGTGTCGCGGAACAGCATGGGCTGCTGCGAGAGCACCCCGACATGGCGTCGATAGGCGGCTGTATCCAGCTCGCGCAAGTCAACCTGGTCCAGGCAAATGCGACCTTCGACCGGGTCAAGCTGGCGCATGACCAAAAGCCCGAGCGTGCTCTTGCCGCAACCGCTGGGACCCACCACGGCAACCCGCTCGCCGCTGTCGATCGTCAGATTGAGATTTTTGAAAACCCAGGGCTGCTCGTCGTCATAGCGAAAGCTGACCTGTTTGATGTCGATGCGCTTGCCTTCCGGCTGTCTGGGTGCCGGGCTTTCGGACAGCATTGGCGCTGTGGTGGTCAGCTCAGTGACGCGCTGATGGGCGCCGCGACACTGCTCGAGTTTGCGCCAGGCCGCCGGCAGGGTCTGCCAGGCCTCGCCCAGGCCGAGCAGGGCAAAGACGACCAGGCCTAGGACCGGTCCGCTGATCAGCTCAGCCTCGAACAGGCGAATGCCGACGACCAGCGCCAGCCAGACGGCGATGAATCCGCTCATGGTTACCAGCCCCTGGCTGCCGGCGTCCAGGCGGGCCAGGCGCTCCTGCAGGGCGATGGCGCGATCCGATACTGTCGACCAGCGTCGCTGCTGTTGTCCGATGCGGTCGAAGGCGGTCAGCTCGGACAGCCCTTCCAGCCCGGCGGCCGCCTCGCGGCGCAGTTCCGGCAAGGTTTGCACCAGATCCCGGCTGGCCTGGAGCCCGCGGCGCCGGCTCATTTCGGTGACCAGCGGATTGACCGTGAGCAGTAATGCACCGGCTGCGGCCAGCCACGGATCAATCAACAATCCCATGAGAGCCGCGGTGGCCAGGGTCAGCACTACGGCGGCTGCCGTGGGCCCGGCCACACCCAGAAAGAGATGATCCAGGGTGTCGATATCGGCGGTGAGACGGTTGAGCGTATCGCCACGGCGCAGACTGCGGTGCTGAAATTCATCGAGATTCAGGAGCCGCTTGAACACCGCAGCGCGCAGGTCGGCGATCAGGCGGAAAGTCGCCTCGTGAGTGATCAGGCGCTCGAGGTAACGTGACACGGTTCGAACGACCGCGGCCATGCGGATGCCGGCGCCCGGGGTGAAGATGTCCAGGGCGACAATCAACCCGAGTCCAGCCAGCGCGCTGGCGGTAATGAACCAGCCCGACAGGGCGAGCAGGGCGACGCCGGCGGCCAGGCTGAGCAGGATCAATACCGCCCCGGCCAGCAGCCACCAGGCGCGCCGGCCCATGATCGTGCTCAGACGCAGCGGTTCAGGCATATTCGCCTTCCTGTATGCGGCCGTGCGACAACTGCAGTACGCGATCGGCCCAGGCCGCCGCCAGCGGGCTGTGACTGGTGCAGATCACGGTCATCGGCCGGCGCTCCAGAACCGCATCCAGGGCGTTCCAGAATTCGCGCTCGGTGTCGCCGTCGAGACTGGCCGTCGGCTCATCCAGGAGCAGCAGCGGGCGCGGCCTGAGGAGCACGCGCGCCAGCGCCAGGCGTCTTGCCTGGCCGCCGGAAATACCGTGGCCGTCTTCGCCGAGGCGGGTGGCCAGGCCCTGCGGCAGCCGGTTCAGAAAACGGTCGACCCCGCTCAGGCTCAGCGCGCGCTGCAGGGCCGTTTCATCGGCCTCATCGTCGCCGTAGCGGATGTTGTCTTCCAGGCTGGCCGGCAGCAGCAGCGGCTTCTGGCCAAGGTAGCCGCGCACCTGCGCCAGCTGAGCCCGAGTGAAATCCGACACATCAATCTCATCGATCCGCATCCGGCTCGGCAAATCCGGCAATCAGCGCCAGCAGGGTGGACTTGCCGCAGCCGCTGGGGCCGGCAATGACCAGTTTTTCTCCCGCGGGGACGTTCAGTTCGACGCCGTCAAGCACCGTTCTTCGGCCGCTGAATTCTTTGCGCAGCCTTGAGACGCTGACCGTGCAAGGTTCGGTCGGTATGCCCGTCGCCGGCTGCTCGGGCTCGCGGCGAGCGGGCTCGGCGTTGAGCAATTCACGCAGGGATTCGGCTGCGGCCAGTGCGCCGGCGCGGTCATGCCAGAATCCCGCCAGCGTTCTCAATGGATTGAAGAATTCCGGTGCCAGAATCAGGATGAACAGCCCCTTGAACAAGGTCAGCGAGTCGGCGCCGGCAAACTCGATCATGCTCAGCAACCCCAAGCCGATGTAGATGGCAAGGGTGGCGATGGCCACCGCGCTGAAAAATTCCAGGATCGCCGAGGACAGGAACGCGACCCGCAGGACCTGCATGGTGCGCATGCGGAACTGCTCGGAGAACGACTGCATGCGCTCGAGTTCGCGCTGCTCGGCGCCGAATCGACGCAGGGTATCCAGCCCCTGCAGACGGTCGAAGAACAGGCCGCTCAGGCGCCCCAGCGCGTCCTGTTGGCGGCGGCTGATCTGTTCGGCGCCCATGCCGATGATGATCATGAAGCCGGGAATCAGCGGCGCGGCCAGCAGCAGGAGCGCGCCGGCCAGCCAGTCGGTCATGAAGACCGCAACCAGAATGGCCAGTGGCACCATCAAGGCGACCGAGGCCTGCGGCAGATAGCGCGAGTAATAGGAATCGAGCAGGTCGACCTGTTCGATCAGGCCGGTGCTGAGATGGCCGGTGCCGCGCGGGCCGCGATAGAGGGGCCCGGCGGCGGCCAGCCGGGCGTACAGATCATGGCGCAGCTGTCTTCGAGTCCGGCTTGATGCGCCGGCGGTCAAACGGCTGCGCAGTCCGACGACGCCGGCCCGGACCAGCCAGGCCAGCAGCAGGCCGATCAGCGGCCAGACCAGGGATCGCAGCGAAGCTTCTGCCACGATGACCTGGTTGAGAATCCAGGCCAGCAAGCCGGCCTGAGCCAGAATGGTCAGGGCTTCAACAACGGCCAGCGCAAAAGAAAAGGGCACCAGCCATGCTGGTGCCCTCGATTTCAGCCATGCCTGATGCGATAGATCAGTGGCCAGCGTAACCTGCCCCAGGCTGGACCTTGCCGCGGAACACCCAGTAAGTCCACGCGGTGTAACCCAGCACGATCGGGATCAGGAACAGGAAGCCGATCAGCAGGAACAGCTGGCTGCCCGGATCCGAGGCGGCATCCCAGAAGGTGTAGTTGGGCGGTACCGCGTACGGCCACATGCTGATAAGCACGCCGATGTAGAACATGGCAAACAGCACCATGGAGCCGATGAAGGGCGTGGCTTCAGCGCCCTGGCGCAGCCGAGTGAAGATGTAGCCGGCGAAAGCCAGGGTGCCGGCCGGGAAAATCCACAGCCAGCTGAGATTGGCAAACCAGCGCTCCATCACCCGTTCATTGGCCAGAGGCGTCCACAGACTGACCAGCAGGAAGAACACGATGACCGCACCCAGCAGCCATGGGGCAAGCTTGTAAGCCCACTGCTGGGTACGCCCTTCGGTCTTCATGATGGTCCAGGTCACGCCCAGCAAAGCGTATCCGGCGACCACGCCGAGCCCCGTCATCAGGGTAAACGGCGTCAGCCAGTCGAAAGCGCCACCAACATAGCGCATGTTTTCGGTCTGGAAGCCCTGCACGTAAGCGCCGATCACCGCACCCTGGGCAAAGGCGGCTACCGTTGACCCGCCGAAGAACGAGTAGTCCCAGAGATGCTTGTTCTTGGTCGCCTTGAAACGGAATTCGAAAGCGATCCCGCGGAAGATCAGACCGGCCAGCAGCAGGAAAACGCCGATGTAAAGCGCCGGCAGGAAAACGGAATAGATCATCGGGAAGGCGGCCAGCAGGCCAGCGCCGCCCAGGATCAACCAGGTTTCATTGCCGTCCCAGACCGGCGCCACTGAGCCCATCATTTCGTCACGGGCCTGGTCGTTCGGGGCGAACGGGAACAGAATCCCGACGCCCAGATCGAAGCCGTCCATCAGCACGTACATGAACACGCCGATGCCGATCAGTACGACCCATATGAGTGTCAGATCAATCAATTCCATGGTCAAGCCCTCGCTGGGTCGGGTTCGTCGTCAATCGGCGTCGGCACTGCCGACCAGGGCCGCTTGGGCCGCGCACTTTCGGCTTCATCGGCCTTGTCGATCGGGTCAGGGCCGCCTTGGATGACCTTGCGCAGATAGAACAGGCCGGCAAAGAGCACGACGGCGTAGACGGCGATGTAGCCGATCAGGGTCACCAGCGTCATCCAGCCTGTGAGTGACGGTGTAACGGCCTCATCGAGACGCATCATGCCCTGAATCATCCACGGCTGTCGACCGACTTCGGTCACGAACCAGCCGGTCAGAACGGCGATGAAGGGCGCGGGGATCAGCCAGGTGAAGACCTGCAGCAGGCGATTCGACTCAAACAGGGTGCCCTTGTAGAGCTTCCATGCCGCCAGCAGGTAGACGCCGATAAAGATCAGGCCCAGACCCACCATGATACGGAAGCTCCAGAACACGATCCCGACCGGTGGCCGCTCATCGGCGGGTACTTCCAGCAAGCCCGGAACTTCGCCGCTTGGGCCATGCGTCAGCACGATGCTGGCCAGATAGGGAATCTTGATTTCAAAGTGGTTGGTTTCGTTTGCCGCATCGGGAATGGCAAACAGAATCAAGGGCGCGCCGGATTTCGTTTCCCAGGCACCCTCCATGGCCGCGACCTTCATCGGCTGATGCTCAAAAGTGTTCAGTCCGTGCTCGTGGCCGAGGAACAACTGCAGCGGTGCGGCGACGGCAAGCATGATGACGCACATCTTCAGCGCCTTCTTGCTTGTCTCGATGTTGCGTCCGTTGCGCAGATACCAGGCACTCACGCCGGCAACCACAACGCCGCCGGTAATGAACGAGGCCACTGCCATATGGGCAAATCGATACGGAAACGATGAGTTGAAAATCGCCTGCGTCCACGAAGTCATATGGACCATGCCATCCACCATTTCGATGCCCGCCGGGGTATGCATCCAGCTGTTGGCCGAAAGGATCCAGAACGAGGAAATGAAGGTGCCGATCGCCACCATGCAGGCCGAGAAAAGATGCATGCCCTTTGGCACTTTATCGCGCCCGAACAACAGCACACCCAGGAAGGTTGCTTCGAGGAAAAACGCCGTCACGACCTCATAACTCAATACCGGCCCGAGGAAGTTGGAAGCCGAGAAAGCGAAGTTGCTCCAGTTGGTGCCGAACTGGAAGGCCATGACGATGCCCGACACAACGCCCATGCCGAAGACGACGGCGAAGACCTTGACCCAAAACTTCGCCAGCTTCAGGTAGACGGGATTGTTGGTCCGGAAATGCAGCGCTTCGAGTACCGCCACATAAGCGGCCAGACCAATGGTGAAAACAGGAAAAATAGCGTGGAATGAAACCACGAATGCGAACTGAATTCGCGAGATGAAAATCGGATCAAGTTCCATGCGATCAGCCTTTTGCGAGCCGATCGATAGTATACATAACCGATGACTGATTCACGTCGAAGCGGGGCAAAAAAGGGCGCTATCCAACACCCCAGACAGACACGATCAAGCGCCGCCGATGCGGCTTGGTTCGATGCTCCCACAGAAACAATCCTTGCCACGTGCCGAGCGCCAGCCGGCCCTCTCTGATTGGAATTGAAAGCTCGGTTTGAGTCAGCGCGCTGCGCACATGCGCCGACATGTCGTCGGGTCCCTCGGCTGTGTGAACATAGCGTCGATCACCGTCGGGAACCAGGTCGGAAAAAAAGGTTTCCAGGTCCGTGAGTACGTCCGGGTCCGCGTTTTCGTTGATCAACAGCGAAGCCGAGGTGTGGCGGATGAAGACCTGGCAGAGGCCGGTGTGGATTCCGGCGTCCTTGACCACTGCCGCCACCTCGCCCGTAACCTCGCGCAACTCGCGGCCGTCGCTTTGAATCACGACTTCTTCCTGCATGAATTTCATTATTTCAGCTCCGCCAGCAGTTCGGCCTGATGCGCATCCTGCAGCGGCTGCACTACCTCGTCCAGGTCACCGTCAATCACATTGTCCAGCGCGTAAAGCGTCAGCCCGATTCGATGATCGGTCAACCGGCCCTGCGGAAAATTGTAGGTGCGGATTCTTTCCGAGCGGTCGCCCGATCCGACCTGCAGCTTGCGTTCGGCGGCGCGCTGACTGCGCTGGCTTTCCTGTTCTGCCTCGAGCAGGCGGGCGTTGAGCAAACTCAGGGCGCGGGCCTTGTTCTTGTGCTGGGAGCGCTCATCCTGACATTCGACCACGATGCCCGAAGGCAGGTGGGTGATGCGGATCGCCGAGTCGGTGGTGTTGACGTGCTGGCCCCCGGCGCCGGAGGATCGGAAGGTGTCGATGCGCAGATCAGCCGGATTGATTTGCACGGCGTCGACTTCATCAACCTCGGGCAGGATGGCCACGGTGACCGCAGAGGTATGGATGCGGCCCTGCGACTCGGTCGCCGGCACGCGCTGCACGCGATGGGTGCCGGACTCGAATTTCAGGCGTGAATAGGCTCCGCGACCAATGATTCGGGCGATGACTTCCCTGAAGCCGCCGGCCTCGCTGGCCTGGGACGAAAGGATTTCCACGGTCCAGTTCTGTCGTTCCGCGAAGCGACTGTACATGCGCAGCAAATCGCCGACAAACAAAGCGGCTTCCTGGCCGCCCGTCCCGGCCCTGATTTCAAGAAAAATATTGCGCTCGTCGTTGGGGTCCTTGGGCAACAGCAGGCGCTTGAGTTTGTCCTCCAGCCCGGCCTGTTGCGCATCAATGCGATTGATCTCCTCAGCGGCCAGGCTGCGCAGCTCGCTATCGCTGTCGTCGAGCATCGCACGGGCTTCCTGGCGCGCCGTCTCGCACTCGTTCCACGACCGCCACACCTCGATGATCGGGTCAAGCTCGGCATATTCGCGCGAGTGCGACTGAAACCGCCGCTGGTCCTCGATGACTTCCGGCTCGGACAGCAGCCGCGACAGCTCCTCGAAGCGTTCGCTGACCTCGTCCAGTCGCTGGCGTATCCCGGTGTCCATCGCGCTCAGTCGCGCTCCAGGAAATAAAATCGGGCTGCTTCGAGCAGCGTTTCGTCGTCGCTTTCAGCCGCCTGGCGCACGCGCACGCTCGGCCCATGCAGCAGACGGTTGACCAAGCGATGACTCAGGCGTTTGACCACGTCCTCGGCCGAGCGCCCCTTTTCCAGCTCCTGCAGCGCCTGCTGCAGCACGACATCGCGTTCGGCCTGAGCGCGCTGGCGCAGATGTTTAAGCGTGGCGCTGGTCGCCTGCAGGCGCAGCCAGCGCTCGAAAGCAACGACCTCGGACTCGATGATTTCCATTGCCTTGTTCAGGGCGGCCATGCGCTCCTTCTGGCCGGATTCAACAATTGCGTGCAGATCATCGATGGTGTAGAGAAACAGGTCGTCCAGATCGCTGCTCGCAGGCTCAATGTTGCGCGGGACCGACAAGTCGAGCGCGAACATGGGCTGGTAACGGCGCCGGTTGAGTGCCTGACGGAACATCTCGCGGGTCAGAATCGGTGTTTTGCTGCCGGTACAGGCCAGCACCAGGTCGTGCTTTGGCAGCAACTCCGGCAGATCCTCCAGCCCGGCAGCGGTCGCGCCCAGACGCTCGGCCAACTCTCGTGCGCGCTCGGGGCTGCGATTGGCGATCATCATCTGACGGATGCCGTGCTCGCGGTATTGCACGGCGCATTCTTCAATCATTTCGCCGGCGCCGATCATCAGTACTTTAAGGGAATCCAGCGAGCCGAAAATCTGGCGCGCCAGGCGCAGCGAGGCAAAGGGCAGGGTGACTGGATTCTGGCCGATGGGTGTTTCGGTGCGCACTCGCTTGGCGCCGGCAAAAGCGTGCTGAAACATGCGATCCAGCCTGCTGTCCAAGCAGCCGATGTCACGCGCCTGCTGCCACGCCTGCTTGACCTGACCGCCGATTTGTGGTTCACCAATGACCATCGAATCAGCCCCGCTGATGACCTTCATCAAATGAAAGATGGCCGCCGCCTGGTCCAGATGGTAGAGATATTCGCGATATTGTCCCCGGCCCAGTCCGTTCCAGTCGTGCAGCCAGTCGATGACAAGGCGCGTGATAGGCTTTTCACTGGCGGTGTAAATTTCGGTGCGATTGCACGTGCTCACAATGGCGCAGCCCCTGACTTCCGGTGTCGTCGCCAGGCTGCGCAGCGCTTCGGGCAGATTTTCCGCAGCAAAAGCCAGACGCTCGCGAATGGCGATCGGAGCGGTGTGATGGCTGATACCGACGGATGATAAGGACATACGGAATAAAAATGTCGGACAAACTTTCCATTCTGACTGCCCGCGTGGGGCAGATCAAGCACCTGGCAGCCTGCCTGCTGTGTATTTTAGCGCTGGCCGGGTGCGCGTCGTCACCGGGTCGCGAAGACGGCTCAGGCACTGACAGGACGACGAGGGACGCATCGTACACCGAAGAGGGGCGTTCCGAGGAAGTCTCTGCGCTCCTGCAGCAAGCCGAGCAGGCTCGCCTTCTGGGCGACCAGGATCGAGTCCTCGAAGCCTTGCTGGAGGCGTCGGCTATCGCTCAAGATCCGGATCTCACGCGTCAGACCGTGGCCATGGCCTGGCGTTCGAGCGATTGGCCCGCCCTGGTCGAGGCAGCCCGGCTTTGGCGCGCCGATGACCCTGAATCCGACGACGCCCGCCGGCTGCTCGCGCTCGGCCTGCTCAACAGCGGGCGCACCGAAGAGGCAACCGATACGCTGGCTGACTGGCTGCTGGCCGCCGAGCAGCCACAGCTGCCCTGGAACGAGGTCACTCAGTTGCTGTCCGCGGCTGAGGATGCAGAAAGCGCCGAGCAGGTCTTCGACGAACTGGTGGCGCGGGCACAGCTCGACGGAGATGACCCGGCCGTGCTGGGCGCGCGCAGCCGCCTGAACTGGCAGCTGGATCGGCCGGAGATTGCGCGGGAGCAGGCGCAGGCCGCCGCCCAGCGATCTGGCGCCGAGGCGGATCTGGTCTGGGCGGCCCGTCTGGCGTCTGCCCTGGACGATTACGAGGATGCGCTGGATCTGTATCGCCAGGCGCGCGAAATCGACCCGGATGATGTTGTCCTGGGTCTGTCCGAAGCCGAGGCCCTGCGTCGGCTCGACCGGTTCGAAGAAGCACTGGCGGTTTTGGAGGCCTTGGAGCCCAACCTTGACGTGCTCTACAGCATCGCCAGCTACAGCTACTTGAGCGGTCGGGAGGATCAGGCTCGGGAGACCTGGGAAGTGATGGCGGAATGGACGCCGATCGAGGACGTCAACGACCACGCCTTCATGGTCGCGTGGCTGGCGGAAATGCTGGAGATGCCGGCCGAGGCGGCGGACTGGTACTCGCGCGTGCGCGGCGGGCCCAACGCTGATCGGGCTTTGTTGCGCAGGGCGATGCTGATGGCCGACGAGGGCCGGCTGGACGAAGCCCGCAAGATGCTGGTACTGGCTCGCGACACCGAGCAGCGTGAGCTCCGTGAACAGGCCTGGCTGATCGAGGCGGAACTGCTGCGCGAGGCTGATCAGGCCGAAATCGCGGTTAATTTGCTCGGTACCGCCTTGCGCGAAACGCCCGGCAGCATCTCGTTGCTGTATTCGCGCGCCATCAACGCCATCGAAATGGACGATCTGGAACTGGCCG
>CAZUTZ010000038.1:0-13052 GCA_964623655.1 uncultured Wenzhouxiangella sp. | reverse complement strand
GGCTCTTCACTGAATCGTGTGGGTAGCGTCATTTCATGACCGCATTCGGATACAGGTCGAGGCCACCAAGGTGGAAGTAAATCGCCGCCCTGAATCGGTCCCGGTTGCGGAATCCTCTCGCGTCTCGCTTGAGCTTCTGGATCATCGTGTTGAACCCTTCGGCTCGGGCATTGGTGGCCCCGGTCACCACGGCGGTGACGATGCCGTCGAGGTGATTTTTGATCATCCGGGCCACTTTTTTGATCGGCTCCAGACGCGAACGAATCGCCCAGTTGTACCATTCCTGCCAGCCCCGTCTGGCCCATCCTCGAGTCTTGTAGTCCCAGAGGCACATCGCATGAGTCTTGATCGCCCAGGCTCGCGCTGTCTTCAGATTGGCCGACTTCAGGCCGGTGAAGTGTTCCCACGCCTTGTCGGTCATGCGGTCAGGGTGCTGCAGCCAAAGGTACCGCGTCTTGGTCAGCGGCGAGTCACCCAGCGTGGCCTGCAACGCCTTGTGCTCAGCCCGGCGCACGCGGTCGACGGCGTCGCCCAGATGCTTGGCGACATGAAACTTGTCGAACGCGATTTTGGTCCAGGCATCCGGAACGTGGGCTGCCGTCGAACGAATGTAGGCCGGCCACATGTCCATCGCTACCGTCTTGAGCCCAGCCAGCATCTCGGCAGGCTGGGCGCTGTACCAGGTGTCGAGAACCTCCCGACCACGGCCATCGGCCACGTGCAGGACTCGATCCCCCGCACTGATCACCGTCACGTACTCATGGCGGCGCTGAAACGAGGTCTCGTCGATCCCAATCGCCTCCGGGAAGGCCTGCTCGCGCCGGGCCAGTCCGCGGCGAACCGCTCGTTCCTGAACGCCGGCAACTGCCGACCAGCCCAGGTCAAGGCGCTTGGCCACTTCAGATATCGTCGCCACCTTGAGCCAGTCAATCACCAGCGCCTCGAACAAGGCCGTCAGGCGACTGTTCCCTTCGGCCCACGGGACCGGCACCTGATGAACACCGTGTTCCGGGCACTTCACTCGCGGCACTTCGGCGACCAGCCAGGTCTTGTACTGGCAGGTATCCAGATGGCGCCACTTTCGCGTTCGGGTGTCGTAGCCGGGACAGCGCGAACTGCACTCCGGACAGACCAGACCTTCCCCGGAGTGCCGGATATGGACGGTCACACCGGTGCCGGGCAGGTCGACTTCCACCTCAGAAACCTCCCATGGGGCCTGAATGCCCAGGATCTGGCGGTAAAGCTCGCGGTCGTGCATGAAACTGGAATGGAATCGGGGCCAGCCGATAGCCTATCCAATCTGATCAACCCACACAAAACCGGGAAGAGCCAAAAAGGGAGACTCGCGAGTTGACATTCCCGCGCTGACGCGCAAGTCATCCGTCATTTGAGGTTAAGCGAGTCAGCAATTGAAAAAAGGTCTGGGGGTCATTGGGTGTCGCTTTCGTCGAACGAGACCAGCTGCTTAGAAAAAACTACGAAATCTTTCCAGGGTGCGGAGTCCGTCCGATAGTGGACGCACAATACTTTGAGCGCGCATCGGATAGCGCAGAATCGCCAGCGTCTGATCCATCACGATGCCGGCCAGAAAAGCCTGCACGATTGATTGGGGGCTACCGGCCCACTTTTTTGTACTGGCAGTGAATTGACGATATTGACTTGAGCACACGCCGCGCTGGTACTCAATGCGATGCATTGCCTCGGCGCGACGCTTGAGGAGGCTCAAACCACCGGTCATTTTTCCGGCTCCGGGGGGGTTGCTGAAACCTGGTCTACGCTGCGTATCGATGCCCTGAAGCCGGGCAGACCCAATCGGCGTGCCAGGCGTGTCATGAACAACCAGAGCAGAAAGCCCAGGAAGCCGTTGACCAAAGCCAGTACCAGAAACATGGAGAACCAGCTTAACTCCGGGCCGGTTTTCAGATAGGCACCCAAAGCTGCCAGCAGCAGAATCCAGATGAATACACCCAACGTGGCGAGCAGCAGGGACAGAGCGATCAGTAATGCCAGGGAGCGCGCCGCCAGTTCGAGTTCCACCGCCAATAGATCAACCGTGTCACCCGCCAGCCGCAGGCTGGCCTGCACCAGCCCGATTGCGCTACCGACAGGATCAGCAGTGGGCTGGCGTTCGCTCTCTCCGGTGTCTTGCGGCTGTTCGCAATGATCAGCCGGGTCTTGTTCGGATTGTGTGTCCGTCTGAGCCAACTTAGCGGCGTCGGTTCATCGAGGAAAAAACCATTCCGGCGGCAAAGGCCAGTCCCAGCGATGTCAAGGGATTGTCCTGCACGTAATCGCTGACTTTCCTAAGCATATCCTCGCCTCTCACCTGGGCGTCCTGTGCGGTGGCGCGGAGGTTTTCTTCTGCTTCATTCAGAGTGTCAGATACTTTGTCTACGGCATCGTGGGCCTTGTCGCTGACTTTCTCTGTGGTCGTCGATCTGCTTGCTCTGGCCATCTTCAATTCCTCCAATCAAGAGTTTGTGGTCATGATGTATACATGCTGATTACAAGCGACTATTGCTGATGATCCGGTTTTCTCCGAGCCCGACCGAACGCTTCCACGTCCATGGCATAGCTGACGGATCCGACTGAGGCGAACGCTACAACGTTCAGCATATAGTGTGCCTGCGCGTGTTTCCAAAGCGCAAGCAAAAACGCCGACAAGTGCACGACCGGCAACATGCCATTGATGGTCGCTACTGAAGATCGGTGAAGCTCCCTGCCACTTGCCTTTAAGGTGCGCCTAATTAGCCGCATGGGCCACTAGCTTGTTATTGGTGAGTGCGCGCGGACTACTAAGACGAGCTCACCAGAATATCAACGCGGGAGGCGGTTCGGTGGTTTTCGGTCTGGCCTCAACCACTGCCGAGCAGCACGCCCAAGGCAACCATCAGGAGCACGACGAAAGCAACCAGCAGACCGGAGCTCAAGTCTCTTGCGACCTTCATGATGCGACCGCGCGCGGCGCTGACGAATGCGCCCTGTTCCAGACTTTCGCTGACGGGCCAGTGGCCGCGGTCGGGTGCCAGAGCCAGAGCGGTGATTTCTGCCGGCCAACTGCGTTCGGGCCAGCCGGATTCGCGCCGAGTGCCGTCAGATGGAAACTTGTCGCTCAGGGCCTTCGACAGTTTCTGCAGGTCGGCGGTGGCGAGGTCACCGTCCAGATAACGTTGCCCCAAACGAACCGCGCGGGCAGCCAGATCATTGCAAAGCGATTCGCTTTCGGCGGCTGCCCGGGCTTTTTCACCTGAGGTGGCCATGCCTCGCTCCAGTAACTCCGTGCCGATCCAGCCGGCGAGCATGTGGCTGGCGTTGATCAGCGCGTCGTTGCGCCGGGCATTGTCCTGTTCGCGCGCAAGACGGTCGGCGGCCAGGATCAGGCGGTCGCGCTGGCGATCCAGGGCAGTGAACAGCCGATCCTGCTCAAGTTGAGCGCTGTCGGCCGGCGTATGCGCTGTACCCAGGTGATCGCGCAGCGTGGTGTCGATGAAGAATTCGGCCGCGGCACGCAGGCGCAGCAGCGTGTCCCGCCACATCTGGCGCCGAAGTATCCCGCCTTTGAGGAAGAAATCGGCCAGGCCGTGCAGGCCGACCAGCAGCCCGCGCCAAACCCGTCGGCGCAGGCTGGGAACCGACTCCCAGAGCCGGCGCAGGGTGCGATCGTGCAGGTGCCTGATAGCGGCCGGGACGGCTTTGCGCAGGTTCGCGGCCCGGGCCGACAGCCCTAGACACAGATCCATCAGCCAGCGCGCCAGGCGCCGATACCAGTAGTCCACGCCCAGGACGTCAGGCGGACGCCGGGCGAATTCGGCCAGCCGGGTCGGCGCGAGGCCCGACCGTTTGCCGCGTTCACGGGCGCTGGCCCGGCCTTCGAACCAAGCGGTCTTGAGCCCCAGGGCGAAAAGCGCCAGGCCGCCGGCCAGCAGGATAAGAAAGGACAACAGGTCACCCGCACTGAAGAAGTAGCGCTCCAGGTAATACCCGATCGGTGCTGCCTGCACGGCCCAGTCGCTCAACCCCGGCGCCAGCAGCCCTTCCAGAATGCCGTGGGGCGCCAGGCCCAGCCATACGATGGCCGGCAGCGGCAGCAGCATGCCGGCCAGCATCGCCGGACTGGCCTCGCGCGCTGGCTGCAGATCGCTTTGCGGCACCTTGCGGATAAAGACCAGGAAGATGAACTTGCTGAAGTAGGCGATGGTGCCGGCTGCCGCAGCCATGAACAGCCACTCGCCGTAGATCAGTATCTGGCCGCCCGGCAGCTGGCCGGCATCGACCAGGCCGTGGTGAATCATGCTCTTGCTGACGAAGCCGTTGAACAGCGGCACTCCGGCGATGCCGGCGGCAGCGACCAGCACGCAGGCAAACGTCAGCGGCATCTGTCGCCACAAGCCGCCCAGGCGATCCATCTCGGCCGTGCCGCAGCGCAGCGCAATCGCGCCGGCAGCCAGGAACAGGCCGGACTTGAACAGGGCGTGGTTGACCACGTGCAGCAGGCCGCCGGCGGTGGCCATGGCGCCGTCGGCGGCCAGCATGGCGCCCGCACCCAGTCCGGTCAGAATGAAGCCCATCTGGCTGACGCTGGACCAGGCCAGCATGCGCTTGATCGAGTTCTGCAGCAGGGCCATGATGACCCCGACCAGCAGCGTGACGATGCCGAGCACGGCCAGAACCAGGCCCATGTCGACCGAATTGCTCCAGTCTGGCGTGCCGATCTCCGGACGCAACAGCATGTTCAGGCTGCGGAACAGGCCGTAGGCGCCGGCCTTGATCATCACCCCCGACAGCAGGGCGCTGGCCGGGGCGGGGGCGACCGGATGGGCCGCAGGGAGCCAGATATGCAGCGGGACCATGCCGGCCTTGACCCCGAAACCGACCAGCAGGAGGCCGAAGATCGTCCAGCGCCAGGCGCTGTCGACGCTTTCCGGCAGCGGGGCCCAGGCCAGGCTGTCGGCGTGCAGCAGAACCAGCAGGATACCGGCCAGCAGGGCCAGTCCGCCGCCGAAGGTCATCCAGAAATACTTGACGCCGGCTGCGCGCGCCTCGTCGCTGCCGCTGTGGACCACCACCAGCAGGGCGACCAGCCCCAGCAATTCGAAGAACACGAACAGGGTGAGCAGGTCGGCCGCCAGGACCACGCCCAGGCTGGCGCCCAGCAGCACCAGCAGGGTGGCCAGGAAGCGAACCCGCGCCGGATCGTCTCGGGTGTAGCCGGTTGCGTACAGCGTGGCGCCCAACCACACAAAGCTGCCGACCAGGGCGAAGAGCAGGCCGAACGGGTCGAGGGCGAAATTGAACCGGCCCAGCATTCCGGGCAGGGCGCCGGTCGGCGTCTGGCCGGCCAGAACCGCGGGTGCGAGCAGGATCACGCCGAGCAGGGCGAGTCCAACCACGGCGACAACGAAAGCATTCTGAGTGATCCGAGATTTGAGCAGCGGCAGGATGGCCGCGGCCAGCAGCGGCCCGGCCACCAGGGCAGGCAGCAGCAGCTGCGCGCTGAGGGGGCTCGTACTCACCCGCTGCTTCCGATCAGCTGGGCCGCGGCCAGCTGGGCCAGCTCCAGCGGGAATCCGGGCACTGTGGCGGCCAGCCCGAGTACTACGGTGAGCAGTGCGGTAGCCGCGAGAGCCGCCAGCATCAGCGTCGGCTGCCCGGCCAGTGCCGATGGCGCACGCTGGATCTGATCATTCGGCAACCAGATGCGAAAGATCACCGGCCACAGATAGGCTGCGGCCAGCAGCGTGCCGACCACGAGCACGCCCAGCGGCAGCAGGCCGCCGGCCTCGATCAGCCCCACGCCCAGCAGCCACTTGCTCAAGAAACCCGACAGCGGCGGCACGCCGATCATGGCCAGGCTGAGCAGGGTCATCAGTATTGCCGTGGCCGGCATGCGCCGGGCCAGGCCGTCGAACTCGCTGACCTTTTTCAATCCGGTCACCGCCACGATCAGCCCGGCGCAGAAAAACAGCCCGGCCTTGATGAAGGCGTGGTGGCTGATGTGGACCAGGGCTCCGATCAGGGCCGGCTTGCTGAGCAGGGCGATGGCCAGCACCACGTAGGCCATCTGGCTGATGGTCGAATAGGCCAGGCGGCGCTTGAACTCGTCCTCGCCGATGGCAAGCGCCCCGGCCAGCACCGCGCTGAGCCCGGCGATCGTGGCCAACCAGGGCATGACACCGAGCTCGCCCAGCAGCTGAACACCAAAAATCTCGAACAGCACGCGCAGGATGCCGAAACTGCCGGCGGCGACCATCACGCCGGACAGGATGGCCGAGAACGGCGGCGGCGCGGCCGGATGGGCGTCGGCGACCCAGCCGTGCAGCGGCATGAGCGCGGCTTTGACGCCGAAGCCGACCATCAGGCAGACCCAGGCGATCAGCACCGGCACGCGCGCGCTATCGGCAGCCAGCAGACCGCCCGGCACAAAGGCCAGGTCGCCGGCCAGCGCGTAGACCACGATCACCCCGGTCAGAATGAACACCCCGCCGATGATGATGTAGATGATGTATTTGAGCCCCGCGGCCAGCGCCTTCGGCGTGCGGTCGTGAACGATCAGGGGATAGCTGATCAGCGAAAACAGTTCGTAGAAGGCCAGCAGGGTCAGCAGGTTGTCGGCAAAGGCCACGCCCAGCATCAGCCCCTGGGCGGCCAGGATGAGCGCCAGGAAGCGCTTGAGGTGCTTGTCGTTGGCCAGAAACCTGAGCGCATGGATCACGGCCAGCGGGAACAGGGCGGCGATGGTCAGCGCGAACAGGGCGCCGAGCGCGTCCGCGCTCAGCACGATGCGCATCGGCGGGGCCAGCTGCATCAGCGCGATTTCGGGCTGGAGCCCCAAGCGCACCGTGGCGACCAGCACCAGCATCAGGCCGAATGTCAGGCCGCAGGTGCCCAGCGACAGGACCGCCAGCCATTGGCGATGGTGACCCAAAGCAGTCAGCAGAACCGCTCCCATCACAGGCACCAGGATGATCAGCAAGGGCATGAGCGAGAGCAGTGGCAGGCTGGTCATGGCGAGGCTCCCTCCAGTCCGAAAGCGAAGGCGACCGCAGACTGGGCCAGGGCGAATGGCATGGCCGGGGCCTGGGCGCCGATGCCGAGCAGGATGACGTAAGCGGCACAAGCCAGGGTCGGCCACAGCAGCAGATTCTCGGCTTCCGCCACGGGCGCGTCGGGCCGCGTGCCGGGCTTGAACCAGGCGCGGTAGACGATCGGCAGCCAGTAGCTGGCGTTGAGGATCGCGCTGGCCATCATCACCCCGACATAGACCGGAGCGCCTGCGGCCAGCGCCCCGACTGACAGGTACCACTTGGTGATAAAGCCGGCCAGCAGCGGCACGCCCATGAAGCTCAGGGAAGCGACGGTGAAGGCCGCCATGGTCCAGGGCATGGTCCAGCCGATGCCGTCCAGTTCCGAAATGCGCTTCTTGCCGGTGGTTTTCTCGATCGCGCCGGCGACAAAAAACAGGGTGATCTTGGCGAAGGCCTGGTTGGCGATATGGATCACGGCGGCCAGTGCCGCCAGCGGCGTGATCAGGCAGGCGGCCAGCACGATGTAGGACAGCTGGCTGATGGTCGACCAGGCCAGGCGGCGCTTGAGCACATCCTGGCGCAGCGCGATCAGCGAGGCGATGATGATGGTCAGCGCGGCGATCACGCCGAGCACGTGGTGGTAGCCGAGCGCGTCGAGCAGGTCGATGCCGAAGATGTTGTAGATCACCCGCATCAGCCCGAAGCTGCCGGCCTTGACCACGGCCACGGCGTGCAGCAGGGCGCTCACCGGCGTCGGCGCGACCATGGCGGTGGGCAGCCAGGCGTGCAGCGGCATCAGCGCGGCCTTGACCCCGAAGCCGCCGATCAGCAGCACGAACATCGCCAGCAGCGCGCGCTGGTCAATGCCCGGATGCAGCAGACCGGGCGTGCTCAGGCTCAGGCTGCCGGTGGCCTGGTAGACCAGCACCATGCCGGCCAGGATTGCTGCACCGCCGGACAGCGTATAGATCAGGTAGCGTCGCCCGGCCCGGCGCGCTTCCAGGGTGCCCGAGTGAATGACCAGCGGGTAGGTGCAGATGGTCAGCAACTCATAGAAGATGAACAGGGTCAGCAGGTTTTCGGCAAAGGCAATCGCCTGGGTGGTCGACACGCACAGGGCGAAAAAGCCGAAAAAGCGCCTGAGCGAGTGACTGCCGCGCATGTAGGCGATCGCGTAGATCGTGGTCAGCACCCACAGCGTGGACGACACCAGACCGAAGAACAGCCCCAGCGCGTCGACCCGGAAGGCAAATTCCAGGCCGGGCAGGATCTCGCCGGCGCTGAACAGGTAGACCCGACCATCCAGCGCGCCGGGCAGCATCGACAAGACGATAAAGAATTTCACCACCGAGGCAACCAGGCTGAGCGCAATGCGCCAACCGGCGTGGCTGCCCAGCAGCATGATGCCGACGGCGCACAGGGCCGAAAGCAGGGGCGCGATCAGCGGGCGCAGGTCGACCACTTCAGTGATCATGCCCGCCTCCGACGATCTCTAGCGTCAGCGGCTCGACCAGGCCGAGCAGGAGGGCCCCAAACAGTCCGCCGCTGACGGCCAGCAGGGCCAGCAGCAGCGCCGGAGCCCGCAGGCTGGCCGGCGCTTCCCGCGCGGTAATCACCCGGGCCCGGGCCGGCGGGCGAAAGAACAGGCTGTTGATGACGCGGATTGCCCAGCCCAGGGTCAGCAGGGCGCCGGCCAGGATCACGCCGATGACCCAGGGCCGGTCGGCCTGCAGCGCGCCGAGGGCGATCTGCCATTTGCCGACGAAGCCGGCGGTGGGCGGAATGCCGGTCGCGGCCAGCAGGCCCAGCACCAGCGCGCCGCTGGTCAGCGGCATGCGCTGGCCCAGACCCCTGAGGTCATCGACCCGGCTCAAGCCGGTCCCGAGCAAAATCGCCCCGGCGGTCAGGAACAGGCCGGTCTTGATGGTGGCGTGGTAGACGGTATGCACCAGGGCGCCGCTGACCGCCGCCGGCGCGGCCAGGCCCAGCCCGAGCGCGATATAGCCCATGTTGGCCACCGTGGAATAAGCCAGCATCAGCTTCAGTTCGCGTTGAACCATGGCCAGAACCGCGCCGGCGAGGATGGCGATCACGCCCAGCCACAGCAGCAGGGTGTCGGGCATGTCCAGCGGCACGACGTCGGCCTCGGCAAACAGCATGCGCGTGCGCACCAGGCCGACAATGCCCATCTTGACCACCAGGCCCGACAACAGCGCGCTGACCGGGCTGGGCGCCGAGGCGTGCGCGTCCGGCAGCCAGAAGTGCAGCGGAAAAACCGCCGCCTTGACCAGGAAGCCGACCACCAGGCAGCCCAGGGCCAGGGCCGAAGCGCCCGGCGCATCGGCATCCTGCAGCAGGCCAGCGACATCGCTCATGTTGAGGCTGCCGGTCTGGGCGTGCAGCAGGGCCACCGCCAGCAGAACCAGCAGCGAGGACACCGCTCCGACCAGCAGGTATTTCAGGGCCGCCAGCGCGGCGACCGGTCCGCGCGCCAGCGCCACCAGGGCATAGGCCGAGATCGAAAAGATCTCCATGAACACGAACAGGTTGAACAGGTCGGCCGCGGCGACGAAGCCGTTCATGCCGCCCAGGTTGATCAGGATCAGGGCGTAGAACAGGCTGTGCCGAGAGGCCGGGATGGTGGCCTCGACGTAGCGCCTGGACGCTAGCAGGATCAGCACGGCCAGGCTCGCGAGTACCGGGATCAACGCGGCCACGCCGTCGAAGACCAGCTCGATGCCGTAAGGCGGCGGCCACCCGCCCAGCGGATAGCTGATCGTCGCCCCGGAATACAGTCCGCGCCACAGCCCGATTCCGGCCATCAGGCTGAGCAGCGCAGCGGCCAGCGCCCAGAGCCAGCAGGCCGTGGTGCGGCGGTAGAACAGGGCCGGAGCCAGGGCGCCGGCGGTGATCGGCAGCAGGACGGTCAGCGGCAGCAGATGCGCCAGGCCGCTCATTCGTCCGGCTCGAGCAGCTCATCCAGTTCGATCGACCCGCACTCGGCCTTGACCCGGATGATCAGCACCAGCGCCAGCGCGGTTACGCTCAAGGCCACGACGATGCCGGTCAGCACCAGGGCGTGGGCTATCGGGCTGGCATAAGGTGGCTCGAGCCCCTGGCCCAGCAGCGGCGGCGAACCGCCGGTGACCATGCCCGAGGTGACGATCAGGCCGAACACCGCCGTTTCCATGATGTTCAGGCCGATGATCTTCTTGACCAGGTTCTGTTTGGTCAGAACCACGTACAGGCCTATGGCGAACAGGATCACCACGGCGATGTAGTCGAGATGAGCGAGTCCGTTAGCGATGGCGGTCGGCCTCCAGGCCCAGGTAAAAGCCCAGCAGCGCCAGCCCGGCGCCGATGCCGATGGCCAGCTCCAGGCCGACGATGATCAGCTCGCGCAGCCAGTGCTGCCCGGGCAGGGCGAACAGCCAGCCGGCCAGGGCCAGGCCGGCGACGGCGCTCAGCGCGAAGGCCAGCAGCGCGACGGCCCGAGTCCAGAACAGGGCGGGGACCGGGAGCATGCGGCGCAGCTTTCGCGGGCCCAGTACCAGGCCGAGCAGAATCGTCAGCGCCCCCAGCACCGCGCCGCCCTGGAAACCGCCGCCGGGCAGAACATGCCCTTCCAGGATCATGAACAGCGCGAACAGGGCGATGAACGGTGCCAGCAGCCGGATCACCCGATCGACCACCGGGCTGACCGGCAGCTCGCCGTGCTGGCGCCGCGGGCCGTACGAACGCCCGGTCAGCCCCACGGCCAGCACCGCGAGGAGGGCGGCGAAGATGACCACCACTTCGCCGTAGGTGTCGAGCGCGCGATAGTTCAGCAGCACGGCGGTGACCAGGTTGGGGGCGCCGGCGGCCTCCTTGCCGCCGTCTACGTAGTGGGCGGCGACATGGCGATGGACCGCGCCGTCGGGCGAGCCGGGCGGCGGCAGCTGGCTGACGCCGGCCATCATCAGGCCGGCCAGCACGATCACCACCGCCAACGCCAGCGCGTTCCTCATTTCTCGCGCCTGCCGGTGCGGGTCAGGGTGTAGAAAAACAGCACGGCGGTGATTCCCGCTCCGATCGCCGCTTCGGTCATGGCCACGTCCGGCGCGCCCCGGTGCACCCACAGCAGGCACAGGGCGAAGCTGTAGATCGAAAACAGAATCACGGCGGCGGCCAGGTCCTTCATGCGCGCAACGGCCAGCGCGCAGGTGATCAACAGAATCAGGATCAGCAGGTCGAAAACATCATTGGGGCTCATTGTTTTCCTCCTCGCCGGCCGATTCGCGCGTCCAGGGCTGATGGCCGGCGTGCCAGCCGGCCCGTGCCAGGGCATGACCGGCGGTGGGGCTGGAAATCGCGATCAGTGCGACCAGGGCCAGGATGCGAACGGTCTGGATCTCGGCGCCGGCGACCAGGGCAACCCCGAGCAGGATCAGCACAGCCCCGACCGCGTCGCACTTGGTGGTGGCATGCAGACGGCAGTAGAAATCCGGCAGGCGCAACAGGCCGATAGTGCCGGCCAGAAAGAACAGGCAGCCGGCGGCAATCAGGGCCCCGGCCAGAATGAGCAGCACAGGCTCGATCATGACTCGCCCTCCAGGCGCGGCAGCCGGCCCGTTTCGATCAGTCGCCCGACCACCAGGCTGACGGTCAGGCTGAGCAGGCCGTAGACCAGGGCCACGTCGAGCCAGATCACCTGGTCGGTCGCCACGCCCAGCAGGACCAGGATCACCACGGTCTTGGTGCCGATCACGTTGGCCGCGACGATGCGGTCGGGCAGGGTGGGTCCCAGAATCGCCCGGCCCAGGCAGGCAAAGGCGTTGACGAGCAGAAACAGCAGCGCGCTCCACAGCAGGGCGCTCATGCCTGACGCTCCAGAAGCCGAGCCAGCCGCTGCTCCAGCAAGCCTTCGAGGATGGGTTCGGCAAAGCGCGGTTCCAGGCAGTGAATAGTCAGCCGGTCACCGTCGAGGTCGACGCAGTGGGTGCCCGGCGTCAGGGTGATGCTGTTGGCCAGCGCGACGCGGGCCAGGGGGCGCTGCAGGCCAGTGCGATGTTCGATCACGACCGGATCGATCCGGATGCGCCCGCTCATGACCACGCGCAGTACCTGCCAGGCCACCGGGATGATCAGGCTGACCATGCCGATGGCGTAGGCCGTCAACCCGATCAGTTCGCCGGCGTTCAGCGCCCGATCTTCGGCATGGGCCAGCAGGTGGACGGCGGCAAGTCCGATCAGGACGGCCATCACCGCGCCCAGAATCAGCGACCAGAAGCCCAGGCCGGCGGTCAGCACCAGCCAGAATGCGAACAGCGCCACGATCAGCGGGATCGGCCGCACAGCGCCCTCCTTGCGCTCTAACGCGCCGCCAGGCGCGTCTTGACTCCTCTAAAACCAGTATACGCCGTCGGTAAATCGGCGATGCGGCGATCGGGTCGGCGCTTTTTTGTGTGCGAGAGGGTGATGTTGATTTGACTTGCCTTGGCCATTCGCCTGGCCTCTTCGGCCAGGCGGAAGGTGTGCAAGAGCGTCCGGCGGAGGAGCAGGTTTGGATCACCCATCAGCAGCGGGCGGCTGTCTAACACTCAAACTCGCCAGCGTCGTCTGTCGACATCTCGAAGCGATCGCGGAACACCGTGTCGATTGCCGATTCGCCCAGGAAAAAACTGGCGTCGACCGGCCCCAGCACAGCGTCACCTTGGCCGTCGGGGTTGTTGACGGGATCCAGCGGCCCGCTGGCGTGACCCCACCAGTTGCAGCGGGCGTCAATGGTGACCGTGTCGGTCTGATTACGCAGGCCGAAGTCAGCGTTGTCGAGAATGTCATTTCCATTGGCGCGGCTGCCACCTACCAGTGGATCAGCCAGATTTTCCGCATCGATGCCGCCGCCTCCGTTGCCCGTGACGAGGTTGCCCGCGATCAGTGGGGCGCTGGTCTCACCGGACAGGATGATTCCGGGGCCGGCGTTGGTGGTTACGGTATTTCTTCTGATAGTGACCGAACTGTCCTGGATATTGATCCCGGCTGAGAGGT
>CAZUTZ010000037.1:0-13160 GCA_964623655.1 uncultured Wenzhouxiangella sp. | reverse complement strand
GATCAGGATCAGAACAAGAATCAGAACGGCTTCAAGCGAAGCGTTGAACACCAAAAGTCTCCCTCATTGACAATGCCGCCGGAACATAGGCCCCAAATCGCAAGACCCCGCCCGGGATCCGGATCAACTCCAGTCGTTATTTTGCCGGTCAAATACGGCATGCGCTGAACAACAACGTCGGCGCGCGCTGGCGCGGCACAAGATCAAGCGCGAAGACGCTCAATCGGATTGGACCCGTTTGAACTCAACCACGCGCGTGTCTTCGGCCGGATAGGCGCCTTCCTGGAGGAGCCTGGGGCGCAATGAAAAGCGGATCTTGAGCGAATCGGGCCGGCCGTCCTCGCCCAATGTGAACCAGACAAACTTTTCCCTTTGCGCCGGATTGATCCAGCGGCCGAGGAAGGTGTCGTGGTGCCAGTGCTCGAGGTGCAGTTTTTGACTCTGATCGTCCCAGAGCGTCAGCTCCAGCTCGTCGTCGACCAGCGCAACTTCGGCCATGTCGTAAAGCGGATGGTGATACCGGCCGACATAGGCCTGGAGCTCTCGGCTGGGCTGCGTGTCGCCTTGCCGATCAGCCTCGACCGCGGCGCGAGCTTCGCGGATCTCTTCGCGCAGCTCCAGCTCATCGGCGAATGCCTGATCGATCCAGTCCTGCGCTTCCAGCCCGGCAACGCGATCGACGATGCGCTTGAACACCGGATCGCGCAGCTCGGTAAAGGTGTTGGCCGTGATGAAAATACCCAGATCCAGCTCGGGCAAAAGCCAGATCTGCGAATGAAAGCCGTCGGTCGCCCCGCCATGTCGCAACACGTGATAGCCGCGATGGCGAGCAATACCCCAGCCCAGGCCGTAGCCGGTGATCGCGTGCTCTTCGTCGTCGAACCCGATCAGATTGGAGGGCTGGTGGATGTCGTCCATGATCGGCTCGTTTAGATGAACCTCGCCGTCCAGCACACCCGCCTGGCCCAGGTTGAAGCGCATCCAGCGGCTCATGTCGTTGGCGCTGCTGTTGACCGCTGCTGCCGGGCCGGCATAGCCCCAGTCGCGGCGGACAATGCTGACCAATTGGCCGTCGATTTCCTGGTGCGGGCGGGCCGCATTGTCATCGAGGTCGTCGATTGCCGTATTGCTGCGCGTCATATCCAGCGCGGCAAACAGGCGTTCGTCGACAAACGACTCCCAGCTCTGCCCGGAGACGCGCTCAAGGACCTCGCCGGCGACCGTGTACATGGCGTTGGAGTAAACGTAGCCCTGGCGAAAGACTTGCTGAAAATCGTGGTAGCGCAGATGGCGCATGAACTTCGCGCGCGAGCGATCGGGCATGAAGGTCAATCGATTGCCGAACAGTCTGCCAACGCCAACCCGATGACTGAGCAGGTCGCGGATGGTCACCTGCCCGGTGACCCAGTCATCGCTCAAGCGAAATTCAGGCACATGATCGACCACGCGATCATCCCAGTCGAGCCGCCCGTCTGCAACCAGCAGGCCCAGCGCGGTGGCGGTCATCGCCTTGCTCAGACTGGCGATGCCGAACTGGGTATCGGCATCCACGGCAGTGCTGTCGTCCAGTCCCAGCTGACCAAAGCCGCGCGCCAACAGCACTTCGTCGTCGCGGACAATCGCCACAGCCAGACCCGGAACGCCCCAGCGCTGACGTTCCGAATCGATCCAGTCTTCCAGGCCATCGAGCGGATCGGCCCAGGCCGACGACACGACCAGCCAGAGCATCGCGGTCATGAGAAAAGGGCGAGTGGTCATGGTTTAGCTCGTCGCCGCCCCCGGTTCGCCTGAAGGCTCAACGCCGGCATCTTCAGCTCTTGCCGACCGATCCCGCGCAATGTAGGTGTACATGGCTGGAACGACGAACAGGGTAAACGCCGTGCCGATGGTCATCCCTGAAGCAATCACCAGACCAATGGCGAAGCGCGCACCGGCACCGGGCCCGGCAGCAACCAGCAGCGGGATCATTGCCAGGACGGTTGCCGCGGTGGTCATCAGGATGGGCCGCAGGCGAATGGCGGCAGCCTGCTCAATGGCTTCGCGCTTGGACTTGCCTTCGTCCTGCAGCTGATTGGCGAATTCGACGATCAGAATGCCGTGCTTGGCGATCAGTCCAATCAGGGTGAGCAGGCCAACCTGGGTGTAAATGTTCAGGCTGGTAAAGCCCAGCGAGACAAAGATCAGCGCACCGCAAATACTCATCGGCACCGTGACCAGCATGATGACGGAATCGCGGAAAGACTCGAACTGCGCGGCAAGCACCAGAAAGATCACCACCAGGG
This sequence comes from uncultured Wenzhouxiangella sp., assembly GCA_964623655.1. Lineage (GTDB taxonomy): Bacteria > Pseudomonadota > Gammaproteobacteria > Xanthomonadales > Wenzhouxiangellaceae > Wenzhouxiangella. The sequence continues at coordinate 10,878 of CAZUTZ010000037.1, read as the reverse complement.
CGAAGAAGAAAGTGATGGCCAGCTGCTGACCTTCGGTGACAAACTGACGCGACTGGCCGGCGTAGTCGATGTTGTAGGTGCGAGGCAGGATGTCTTCGGCGGCATCTTCGAGAATTTCCAGCGCTTCGCCGAGACTCACGCCCGGTCGCGGTACACCGGAAATGGTGACCGCATTGAGCTGCTGGAAGCGCCTGAGCTGTTGCGCCTCGACCGAAGGCTCGAGGTCGATCAACCCGGCCATGCGGACCAGTTCACCGTCGCGATTGCGGGTGTAGAAATCGCCAACCTGCTCCGGATTGAGCCGATCGGACCGCTGCACCTGCGGAATGACCCGATAGGAGCGGTTATCCATGGCGAAGCGGCCGACAAAGCCGCCCGACAGCAGGGTCGCCAGGTCGTTGGAGATCTGCGACATGTCGACGCCCATGACCGCGGCCTGATCGCGGTCGACGCGGATCTCCTGCCTCGGCTGGTCGATATCGAGGTCTGAGTCAACGAAGATGAACCGGCCCGATTCCATGGCCCGCGCCATGAGCTGATCGGCGAATTCCACCATGTTGTCCAGCGATTCGGTCGAACCGATCACGAACTGGACCGGCGGCCCTCCGCCGCCCGGCGTCGGCAGATCCGGCGGTACGACGGCGAAGGAGCGCACGCCGGGAATGCGGTTCAGGAAGGGCTCGACGCTTTCTTCGAGCACCTCCTGCGTGCTGCGCTCGCGGTCATCCCAGGGGTTGAGCACGATACCGGCGATAGCCTCGTTGGTGGCCCCGATTCCGCCGCCGCCGAAACCGTTGATCAAAAAGATCCCCTCGATGTCCTCGGTTTCTTCGCCCAGCACGTCGAGGCGCCGGGTGTTGCGCTCAAGGCCATCGATGGTCATGAACGGGTCACCTTCCATGATGGAAAAGATGAAGCCGGAGTCCTCGGTCGGTTCCAGTTCCGATTCGCTGGTGATGAACAGGAAAAAGCACGACACGAGCACGATCAGCCCGAAAATCGCCAGTACGTGGCGATGATCCAGCCAGCCATTCAAATGGCCTTGATAGGTGCGGCGGAGCTGCTCGAAGCGGCGGTCCAGCCAGGCGGCGAATTTAGGCCGCGAGGCGGTTCGCCGCGAGCGCAGTATCCGCGAACACAGCATGGGCGCCAGGGTCAGCGCGACCACCCCCGACAGCACCACGGTGGCCGCCAGGGTGAATGCGAATTCGATAAACAGCGTGCCCGTCAGCCCCCCGACGAAACCAATCGGCAAAAACACCGCGATCAGCGTGGTGGACATCGCCACGATCGGCCAGGCAAGCTGGCGCGCACCGGCAATCGCGGCCTCGATGCGCGACTTGCCCTGTTCCATCTGCCGCTCGATGTTTTCCAGCATGATGATGGCGTCGTCGACCACGATACCGATGGCCAGCACCATGGCCAGCAAGGTCAGCAGGTTGATCGAAAAGCCCATCAGCAACATCAGGAAAAACGTACCGATCAGCGACAGGGGCACCGACACGGCCGGAATGATGGCGCTTCGAGCCGAGCCCAGAAAGGCATAAATCACCAGCACGACAATGACCAGGGCGAGGAAAATGGTGAACACGACCTCATCGATGGCGCTTTCGATGTACTCGGCCGAGTCGTAGGATATGGTGGCTTCCAGCCCCTCGGGCAGGCGGGGGATAATCAGGTCGTCCCAGACTTCGCGCACCTCGGCGATCACGTCCAGGGCGTTGGCGTCAGGCGCAATTTCGACGCCGATAAACACCGCGTCCAGGCCGTTGTAGGTCACCGAAGCGTCATAGCTTTCCGGCCCCAGCTCGACATCGGCGACATCTTCCAGGCGAACCAGGGCGCCGTTGTCGGAGCGCACCACCAGGCGCTCGAATTCCTCCACCGTCTGCAGATCCGTGTCGGCCGTCAGGTTGATGCTGATCATCTGCCCGCGCGTGCGCCCCACCGCGGAGAGCACGTTGTTGGCCTGCAGCGCGGTGCGAATGTCGCTGCCGGTCACGCCCAATGCCGCCATGCGTGCCGGATCCAGCCAGATGCGCATCGAGAAGGTGCCTGCACCGAGAATCTCGGCCTGCTGCACGCCGGGAATGGTTGCCAATTGTGGCTCGACCTCGCGCACCAGGTAGTCGGTAATCTGGCTTTCATCGAGGATGTCGCTGAAAAACGACAGGTACATCGCGGCCACATCTTCGCCCACCGACAGTTCGATGACCGGGTCCTCGGACTGATCGGGCAGTTCGGAGCGAAGCTTGTTGACCTGGGCGGCGATTTCGGTCAGCGCGTCGTTGGGATCGGCATCCAGACGCAGGAAAGCCTGGATGGTCGACACGCCCGGCACCGAGGTCGAGACAAGGTAGTCAATGCCCTCGGCCTGCGCCACTTCGCGTTCCAGCGGCGTGGTGATAAACCCCTGGACCAGTTCGGCATCAGCGCCGATGTAGCTGGTGCTGACGGTAATGACGGCGTTCTGGATTTCCGGGAACTGACGCACGTTCAGATCAAACGCAGCGCGCAGGCCAAGCAGCAGGATGAACAGGCTGACGACGGTGGCCAAAACCGGCTTTTGGATGAAAACGTCGGTAAATCGCATGATAGAACCCGTGCTATCAGCGATTGTCCGGACGGGGGTCCGGATCTTCGCTGGGTTGGGTGTCGGGGTCGTCGTCGATGCGCACCGGTGTTTCGTTCTGCAGCTTCAGCAGTCCGGATGAGGCGACCTTGGCGCCCTCTTCCAGCCCTTCAAGGATTTCGATCAGATCGCCCCGGGTCCGGCCGGTGCGCACAAATCGCTGAATGACCTTCTTCTCGTCGCCGTTTTCTTCGATGGTGAAGACCGAGTCGCCGTAAGTCGCGAAACGAATCGCCGTCTGCGGCACCACCAGCACTTCGGCCGGCTCCCCCAGATCCAGCGTCACCTGAGCGAACATGCCGGGCCGCAAAAGCTCTTCCGGGTTGTCGAACTGGGCCTGGACCCGGACGCTGCGCGTGGATTCAGTCAGGCGCGGCTCCAGCGCTGAAATTTCGCCCTCGTAAGTCTCGCCGTGAAAAGTATCGATCCTGGCCTGGACCGCAGCCCCGGTTGCCAAATCCGGCAATTTGCGCTGCGGCACGGTGAAATCAAGAAAGATCGGGTCCAGCGACTGCAGGGTGACCACCGGCGTGCCCGCCGACAGAAATTGCCCCGGATTGACCTGGCGAATCCCGATCCGGCCGTCGAAGGGCGCGCGCAGGATTTTCTGGTCGATGATCGCTTGCTGGGCGTCGACAACCGCGCGAGCCTGATCGGCCTCGCTTTCGGCCTGGTCCAACGCGGCTTGCGAGATCGAGCGCTTCTCGAAAAGGCGCTCCTGCCGCTCGAATTCAAGTTCGGCCAGACGCAGGCTCGCCTCCAGCCGCTTGAGCTCGGCTTCATCGACTCGCGTATCCAGCGAGATCAGGCGCTGGCCTTCCTCGACCGTCTGGCCGTTTTCGAAGTGCACCTGGCGAACGATTCCGGGCTGCTCCAAAGCCAATTCGGCCCCCTGGACCGGCACGAAGTTGCCAACCGCCCGGAATTGCGGCGTCCATTCGGTCAGGCGCGCCGTGCTTGCCGTGATCGTTTCGGTCTCCGGCTCCATGGTGTCGAAGATTTCGGCGACGATGGAGTCGACGAACGCCTTGTAGCCGAAAATGCCCCCGAACAACAGTCCGACCGCGATCAGCATGAAAATCATGCGTTTGTTCATGCCAGTAATTCCTTTTCTATGCGCTTGACCAGCGCGTCCAGCGCACCCTGATCGGCGGCGTCAAACAAGGGCTGCCAGCCCAGCCCGTTGAGAAGAAGTTGCGAGTGCACGTATACACTCCGCCGCGGTGCGTCGATCGAGAGCTGATCGAGCAGGCCGCGTGTTTGCAGCAGTGACTGCATCCCGTGACAGACCGCCCAGGGACCGAGCATCAGCTCGTGGGTTGAGAGCACGCCCGGTTTGACGTCGCCGCTTGCCACCGCTTCGTCCACCACCCCACTGATCGCGCGGACCACCGGCTTGAGCTCATCGGTCAGGGCGGCGCGGCGGCGCTCCGAGGCGGTTTCCCAGACCACTTCGGTAAACACGTACTGCATCAGCCGGGTGTAGGTGGGATGCCGGCGCGAGAAATACTCGTCGGCCACGGTCAGGGCAAACATGCGCTCGCGCGTATCCGCAGGCCAGACCGCCACTTTGCAGAACAACTCGCAGTGTTCACGCAGGCGCTGTGTGGCCAGCGCAACCAGCAAGTCTTCCTTGGATGAGAAGTGGTGATACAGCGTGCCGGTGGCATAATCGCAGGCACGTGCCAGTCTGGCCATTTGCAGCGTCAGCAGCCCTTCCTCACGGATCAGATCTCTGGCTTTTTCAAGAAAAAGCGATTCGCGCGCCGCGAATTCCCGCTGTTTGCGTTCCTGCGTTCCCATTTCGGCCCGGTAAGTAAGCAAGCGCGTATTATGAACCAGGTTCACGTGATGAACGCACTGCATTTTGTGAGCAGTCAGTGAAATGTGGCGGAGACACTTCAGGCGTGATGGCCGACAGCCGGCACGTCGCGCAATTCGACCGGGTGGAACGGCATGCGTCAGCGCGGCGGGCCGCCTGCCCGATTATTCCGCTGCGTTGGGAGACACCGCTGTGTTCTCTTGCTGGCTTTGCCGCGCCTGATGAGCGCGCAGCCGGGCGAGGCGCCGCCCGCCCCGTTGGACTGTTCGACTATCGCTGCCGCAGGGGGCAGGCGTTGACCTCCGATCCGACCGCGGCCAGATCGTTGACCAAGTCAGCGGCCGGTGGGCCGCGCGGACTTCAAGGCCGGCCGGCCAGCTCACGCGCCTCGGCGATGGTGCCGCGCTCGGCCTCGGGTGCCACTTCCAGCAGGCGAGCGGCCCACTGCGATGCCGCCTGTTCATCGCCCGCCGCCTCTGCGGCGCGCACGGCGCCAATGAGGGTGTTGTAGCGACCCGGCCACTGTTGGTCCGAGGTCTCGAAAGCAGCCAGCGCTTGTTCGGGACGGCCCAGCTGCAGCAGCAAATCACCCAAGGCCTCGTAGGGCGGGTACAACGCGCCCGGCGTGATCGGGTGCTTTTCAACCGAGGTTTCAAGCTCACCGGCCGCGCGCATCAGTTCGACGGCCTGTTCGCTGTCGCCCGCGGCCTCGGCGATGAAACCGGCGAGGATTTTACGGTCGGCTTCCAGATAGACGGCAAAACGGGCGTCGGCGGCGTCCTCGGAGGCCTCGACCAGTTCGGTCAGCCGGCGCTCGGCCCGGCGTGCGGATTCCAGATCACCGCTGTGAATCGCACCGAGCCCGCGTGCATACCAGCTCAGTCCCTCCGGCCACTGGAAGTCGTCCCAGGCGATGTAGTCGGGAGCACGCGGTTCGACGGCGGCTGCGGCGGCCCAGTCGCGGCGTTCCACGGCCAGCCGGGCCGGGATCGCGGCCAGGTGAAACGCGCCCGGAAATCCGCCCTGATGACGGCCTTTCGACCGGGCCACGGCCCAGATATTTTCGGCTGTTGCGTCCTCACCGCGCTGCAAGTGGCCATAGACCAGGTAGTCGACGGCATGAATGTAGTGAAAGGAAAGCGCCCCGTTGGCGAAGTGGTCCAGCGCCGCGTCGGCGGAGCGGACGTTCCAGTCAATCACCTCCGGCCAATCCCCCAGGCGGACATAGATGTGTGACGGCATGTGGAGGGCATGCGGAACGTCCGGCGCAATCTCGCCGTAGACTTCGACCATGTGCAGCGCGTTGCCGGCGCGACCGTCGGCGTCCGTGGCATGAATGGCATAGTGAATGGCGCCCGGATGATCGTTTTGCTGCTCCCAGACCCGCTGCAGAATCGCTTCGGCCTCGTCGTGCAGGGCATCTCGGTCATCGGCGCGAGTCGCCTCCGTCAGCAGGGAAAGTGCATACAGCGCGGATACGTCCAAATCATCGGGATAGGCATCGTAGGCGGCGGCCATGCCGTCGATCCAGCCCGGCATGCGCTCCCAGAGTCGTTCGGTTTCGGGCTCGAAGAAGGCCGCCGTGGCCTTGATCAGCAAGCGCTCGCGCTCATTGTCGGCGGCCACCGCAGCACGGGCCTGCTCGATGGACGCACGAGCCTGTGCGACCTCCTCGGCACTCGGAGTGGTTGCCCAAAGCGGCTGAAAAAGAGTGGTCGCCACGCCCCAGTGCGCCATGGCGCAGTCCGGCTCGGCCTGCGCGACCGCGGAAAATTCGCTGCGGGACTGTACGTACATCATGTGGTGCATCAAGGCCAGGGCGCGGTCGAACGCGGCCTGCGCCGAGTCGTCGCAATCAGCGCCGAATCGCACCGTACCGACGGGTTCATCAGCGCCGACCGGAGCGTCGTCATGCATATGCGCATGATCGGAATGCTCGTGCTCGTCGTGGTCGTGGGCAAAGGCAGCAGCCATGAAACTGACCAACACAACCGCCATGCCCGTCAATCCGATCCGCTTGCGAAAGTTCATGGCAACCTCCTTCACTGCTGTGCCGGTTCGGTGGGCACGGCGTCCACCGGCTCCTCGAAGGCGATGAACAACACGCAGTCATCCGCTCCGTCGAGGCAGTGCGCCGTGTGTGGCAGCCCGGCAGGCCCGTAGGCGTAGGATCCCGGGCGCAGAGTTACCGGCTCCTGTCCGTCGTAGTCGACTTCGAGTTGGCCCGAGACCAGGATCATGCGCTCGGCCGAGGTATGCCAGTGGTACGGCACGAAGGTGCCCGGCGGCAGACGAAAGAAAATATCGGCGTTGTTGCCGGCCGGGTCACCCTGCAGGACGGCGATGCGGCAACCGTCCGGAATGAAACCCGGACAATCCACCCACTCGAGGTCCGGATCGTCGGCATTCCAGACCAAGGCCTGTTGTTCAGCGCTGACGGGCGCGGCGATGACGGCGATCGCCAAACTGCCGGCGACCAGCGCCGGTATCACTAGAGATCTTTTCATGGGCTTGCTCCGCGTAAATCTTGACTTCAATAAGGGACACGGAGCGCAGCGAGCATTCCCGCCACTTTTATTCGCCAGGCATCGAGCCTTGGTATCCGGCCGGGGAGCGGTGCTAGTGGGCCAAAGCCTCAATCAAGGGTCGATTTCAGGCCGCCCAGGGCATCGGAGACGATCATGCGACGCGGATGCCCCTCAAGGCCGAGACTGGCGAGCTGCTGGTCGACCGTCAGCAACTCCTGCTTCGCGTCCTCCGGCCGTTCCAGCCCGTCGAGCAGGCGCGCCTTGAGCAGGCGCCGGTCAATGGACTTGGCGACCAGGCCCGGCGCATCCTGCGCCTCAAGCGAAAGTCTGATTTCCTTCAGTCCTTGTGAGTAGTTTTCCCTCGCGAAGTGGCAGGCCGCGCGGGCTTCGTGAAGCTGGGCCCGGTTGCGCGCCCGGCCCATAAGCAATTCCGGCTGCTCGATGGAATCCAGCAGGTTCTGGCCGTCCAGGCCAGCACCGGCCAGGCAGATGACCCAGGCCCGCAGCACGTCGACGGCCGCGATCAGCGGCGGATCGAAACCGCCGTCTTGATCGATCAGCTCACGGGCGTGGTCGAGATCCGCGCGCGCGTCGTCCAGCCTGCCCAGGCGGGCATGAAAACTGCCGCGCAAGCTGTAATAGGGCGGCCACTGTTCCGGCGCCATGCCCCGGAAACCGGCGAACTCCTCGCCGGCTCGCCGCAGTTGGTCGAAGGCCTCCTGCTCCCGTCCGGCATCGAGGAGGGTACGCGCCAGCGTGGTGCGAACGGCGCCGCGGTAGTCCAGTGGTTCGGAGTCAATGCGGTCATAGCCCTGAATGGCTTCCCGGGCCCTGCGCTCGGCCTCGTCGAGTCGACCGAGCGAGCGCTCGAGCCCGGCACTGCTGGCCAGGCTGATCAGGTACATGCGGCTGTCTTCACCGGCGTCTTGCCGGTAGGCTTCCAGCCCCTCGCCCATGAATCGAGCCGCGTTGTCGAGATCGCCCTGTGCACTGTACAGACCGCCCAGCGTGATCAGCAACGCCGCACTGGTGCCCGGGTTCAGGCGCCCGGCCAGGTGCATTTCTTCATACAGCGGCTCGACCAGATCGAGCGCTCGGGCGTGATCGCCACGGTGGCGCTCCACCCAGGTTCGGGTGATGCGCGTTTGCGCCAGCCGGTTCCAGGCGCCGTCAACGCCCTCCAGCAAGCCTTCTGCCTCGAGCAGGTAGGCCTCGGCCGTGTCCAGGCTTCCGCCGCCGCTGATCTCGACACGGGAAGTGATCTCCAGCGCCCGGGCGTGGTCTTCCGGCGCCACACTGGTCAGGGTCTCGGCCAGCTCCATCGCGGCATCGGCCAGCTCGCCGGCCGGTTCGTAAAGACTCTGCGACTGATAGACCTCTGCCAGGGTGACGAGCATGCCGAAGCGCTCATTGGCCGACGCGGAATCCGGATCCAGCGCGCGGCGGGCGCCACGCTCCAGGATTTCCGCCGTGGTGGGCAGCTCATCCCGTGGCCGAATCGGACGACCGGCGCGGAACAGGTCGACCATGAATTCGCGCAAGGCTTCGGCCCGTTCCAGCGCTTCCTGCGATTCGCTCAGCGCCGCTTCGGCGCGAGCGGCTTCGACACGGGCGAGATTGCGCTCGTCGGCCAGTTGCCAGGTCATCCACGCCCCGCCAACGACGATGACCAGAACGGCCGTCGCGGCCACCACCGACACCCCGGTGTTGCGCTGCACCCAGCGCCACGTCCTGTAGGGCACGCCGCCGGAGTAAGCCAGCACGGGACGGCGGCTCATCCAGGCATCGACATCGGCGGCCAGGGCCGCCGCCGAGGCATAGCGGTCTTCCGGCTCGGCGGCCCTGGCGCGGGCGACGATGGCACGCAGGTCGGCTGCCCGCGCGTCCGCTCCCACCAACTCTTCGAGCAGACGGCCGAGCTGCCAGATGTCGGATGCGGTGGTCAGCTCCTCCCGGCGCTTCTGCTCCGGGCTGGCGTAGTCGGGGGTGAGACCGTAACTGCCGCTCCCGCCGAGGCCCTTGATCCTGGCGATGCCGAAATCGAGCAATCTGGGCTCGCCGCGGTCGTCGACCAGCACGTTGCTGGGTTTGATATCGCCGTGAATCAGGCCCCGGCGATGAGCGTGTTGAACCGCCTTGCACAGGGCCGAAAGAAGCCGCAGGCGGTCATGCAGCGCAAGACGACCGGCATGCTGGTCGATGGTGTGTCCGGACACCAGGTCCATGACAAACCACAACAGGCCGTCCTCGGTCTGGCCACCGTCGATCAACCGAGCGATGTGGGGATGATCGAGGCTGGCCAGCAGTTCTCGTTCACGCGCCAGAACGGCTTTACCCCCGGGCACGGGCCGGTCGCCGCGCAGCCACTTGAGCGCCACTTCGTGATGGAAAGCGCCGTCGGCGCGCCGGGCCAGATAGACCACGCCCGTGCCACCGCGGCCCAGTTCGCGCACGATCTCCCAGGGACCGATGCGCTCGCCCGCACTCGGCTCGCGCTGATCGGCCAGGCGCTCGAGAAGACTGCGGAACAGCCGCCCTTCAAGCGCCCCCCCGGGTCTGATCGGGTCTCGGCTCATACGGCCAAAGCTTCGGCCAGCCATTCGCGCGCGGCCTTCCAGTCACGCTGCACGCTGCGCAGCGAGCGTCCCGTCGCCTCGGCCGTCTCTTGCTCCGTCAGCCCGCCGAAGAACCGGCAAACGACCACACGCACCTGCTCCGGATCACGAACGGCCAGGGTTTCCAGCGCCTGATCGATGGCCACGGTTCGTTCGGCCTCGGCAAGCTCAATGGCGTCGTCATCGCGCAGTTCGACATGCGCAGCACCCCCGCCACGCTTCTCGGCCAGTCGCTCGCGGGCGAAATCCACGAGCAACTGTCGCATCACGCGGGCGGCAAGATTGAAGAAATGGGCGCGGTCATTGACTTGCAGCTGACCGCTGTCGAGAAAGCGCAGGTAACACTCGTGAACCAGGGCGGTGGTATCAGGTGCACGATCATCCCCACGCCGGCAGCGATGCGCCAGCTGGCGCAGGTCGACGTAGAGCAGGGCGATCAGTCGGTTGAGCGCCGGCTGGTCACCCTGGCTGGCCGCCTTGAGCAGTAGCGTCATGTCATCGGGCATATCGGCCAGGGTTGACAAACCCGAATAGCAGCTTATCACCGCCCGCCCAGAGCACGCATCCCGGGACCCGTCGGTTGCCTGGTTCGTTGATCCTTGACGGTGAGCAATGACGGTGAGCAATGGCCCGGTGGGCCACGCGGAACTGCGGCTGGCCGGAACCGGTCTGACTTTGCGATCACGGCCCAAGCCTATACTTTTCACCGAATTCTCATCTGGAGTGATGCCATGCGAAAGTTCCTCACCGCCAATTTCATCGTGGTTGTTTCGGCTCTGGCTGTTTTTGTCCTGCTGGCCGGACCACTTGCCGCCAAGCCCAGCTCACACCCGGTGTTGGGACAAATCAATCTGACCGAGGAGCAGCGCCAGGAAATTCAAAATCTGCGGGGTGCTTTTCGCGACGAAGTCGATTCACTTGATTGGTCGGTGACCGAAGAAGGTCACGATGCCGAAACGCTGCAGCAGTGGCGCGAATTGCGGATGGCCCTGCGCGACGAGATTCGCGAGGTACTCACTGAAGAGCAGCGCGAGGCGATGGATGCAGCCCGCCGGGGTACCTGCCCATACAGCGGAAAGACTGCACCGGCAAGCACCGAACAGACAACGACCCTGTTTCTGTAAAAGACAGGCAAAACCCGGGGCTCAAGCGCAGCCGACGATCGGTTGCGCCGGCCCAGAGACGGTCGGTCGCAGGCAATGCTTCCGGCCGTTCTTTTTTTCGTTTCTTGCTAAAGTGACGAACATTCGCAGCATCCCGAACACCCACTCCCAAACCTGA
>CAZUTZ010000036.1:0-13281 GCA_964623655.1 uncultured Wenzhouxiangella sp. | reverse complement strand
CGCGCTGGCGGTTTTTCTGGCCGCGCTTCGGACCTGGGGACTGGAGGTGGCGCGCGGCTGGTTCTTGCCGTTCATGCTGCTGACCACGCTCGGTAATCTGGCCTTGATGGTGCTGCTGATCCGGCGCGGTTGGCGCGCACGCCAGTGGGGAGCAGTCGCGCTGCTGGGTGTAAACGTGGTGGTTGCTTTCGGACTGCAGCCGATCGCCATGGCCGGTGCTGATACGCTGGCGCTGCACTGGCTGGAGCAGATCATGACGGCGGTGGGCTCTGCAGCCTTTGTCGCGGCCATGTGGCTGCTGCTGCGCGTCGAACGGCGTCCGGAATCGAATTGAATGGCGATGGATGCCTGTCTCAGGCAATCTCGGGCGGCGTCCAAAGCTCGGTGCGTGAGCTCGCGATTGGCGTACGGCGTGGCGCCAGCGCCGTGGGCACAGCCGTCGCAACCCGCCAGATCTTGCGCGATCGACCAGTGAACGTGCGCGTGCCGAGAGAGTGCGGGCCTTGTCTGATCAGCTTGTGGCCGATATCGCGGTAGACGGCGCGCGCCGTACCGACTGCCCAGGCTGCTCGCCGGGGCAGGGCGCGGAGCCCCACCGCCGCTGACTGATAATACGGTTCGGCCTCATGGATCAGGCGCTGCACCAGGCCAAACAGTGGCTCCTGGCGGGTTTGATCGGTCAGGTCGGAAACGGCCAGCCCGGCTGCCCGACGCCACTCGGCCGGCAAGTAGCAGCGTCCGGCCGCCGCGTCTTCGACGACATCGCGCGCGATGTTGGTCAACTGGAACCCGATCCCCAAGTCGCTGGCTCGGTAGAGTGTGGCGGTATCGCGAATGCCCATCAGACGCGCCATCATGATGCCGACGGTACCGGCCGTGTGATAGCAATATCGGACTGTGTCATCCAGCGTTTGCGGCTGCCAGCCGACAACGTCGAGCTCGAAGCCGCGCAGATGCGCCTCGACCAGGGAGCGCGGGATGGGATGCCGGCGACAGAGATCAGCCAGCGCCAGAAAAGGCAGCTCGTCGGGCGGCTCGCCGGCCAGCGCGTCCAGCGACTGCGCGCGCAATTGTTCCAGCATCTGATTTGAAGCGGTCGTGATCGCCCCCTGACCCAGCTGCTGGCCGTCGACCAGGTCGTCGCAATGCCGGCACCAGGTGTAGAGCAGCATGACGTCGCGGCGCATGGCGGGTTCAAACAGCCGCGTGGCCACGGCAAAGCTCCTGGAGCCTTTTTCGATGACGTCTGCAGCTTGTCGACTCAGACGATCGTTGACGACGGCAGCCATGACGATCAGCGCTCGGGCACCGGGAGACCGAAGTCTTCCAGCATCAGACTGGCCGTGGCCCGGGCCGAGCCGACCACGCCGGGGATGCCCGCACCGGGATGCGTGCCGGCCCCGACCAGGTAGAGATTGTTCAGTTTGGCGTCGCGGTTGTGGGGACGAAACCAGGCCGATTGATGCAGCACCGGTTCCACGGAAAAGGCTGAACCCAGGTGCGAGTTCAGCTCATCGCGAAAACCGAATGGGTGCAGGGTACGGCAAGTCACCAGATCCTCCCTGAGCCCCGGGATGTGGTGTTTTTCCAGATAGTCGAGAATGCGATCGCAGTATTGGGGCCCGACTTCATCCCAGTCGATGTCGGCCGTTCCCAGGTGCGGTACCGGTGAGAGTACATAATAGGCACTGCAACCCTCCGGTGCCAGAGAAGGGTCGGTCAACGACGGTGCATGCAGATAGAGCGAGAAGTCGTCAGCCAGTTTGGGTGCCTTGAAAATGTCGTCGATCAACTCCCTGAAACGCGGTCCGAACAACACCATGTGATGTTTCAGATGCGGATGTTCGCGTTTCAGCCCAAAGTAAATCACGAATAATGACATGCTCCAGCTGCGTTTTTCCAGCGCTTTTTTCTGCCGGCGGCCGCGCTCGCTGTGGCCCAGCAGCTTGCCGTAGGTGTGCAGCACGTCGGCGTTGCTGGCCACGGCGTCGAATTGATCCGTGTAGCCATCGGCGGTGCTCAGGCCGGTGATGCGCTGCCGGTCGGTGTCGATTCTGACCACCTCGCTGTTCAAGCGAATGGTGCCGCCGATGTCGGTAAACAGCTTGACCATGCCGCGCACCAGCGCGCCCGTGCCGCCGCGCGCAAACCACACGCCCCATTCCCGCTCCAGCGCATGAATCAGGGTATACACCGACGAAGTCTTGAAAGGATGTCCGCCCACCAGCAGGGGGTGAAAGGAAAACGCCTGGCGCAGATGTTCGTCCTGGACAAAGCGCGAGACCTGGTTGTAGACGCTGCGCCAGGCCTTGAGTCTGAACAGTGCCGGTGCGACTCGGATCATCGAGCCGAAGTTGAGAAACGGCACGTGTCCGAGTTCCAGATAGCCTTTCTGAAAAACTGCCTGCGAGTACTCCAGGAAGCGTCGATAGCCGTCGACGTCGGCGGGGTTGCGCCGGCGGATTTGTTCTTCCAGGCGTTCGACGTCGTTGGTGTAGTCGAAGACATCGCCGTCTTCCCAGCACAGACGGTACATGGGATCGACCGGCAGCAGTTCAACGTAGTCGGACATGTCTTTGCCGGCCAGCGAGAACAGCGCTTCCAGCGCTCCGGGATCGGTGATGACCGTCGGGCCGCCGTCGAAAACAAAGCCCTGATCCTCGTAGACATAAGCCCGCCCGCCGGGTTTGTCGCGCTTTTCCAGAAGGGTGGTCTCGAAGCCGGCGGCCTGCAGCCGGATGGCCAGACTCAGGCCGCCAAAGCCCGAGCCAATCACCGCGGCGCGTTTTCTTGTCGTCATGTCCGGGTTGCTCCCTGGCCGCCGGCGGCTGCCCCGCCGTGTGCAATGCGCGGCGCCAGCAACCTGATTCCCTCGGTACTATTGTGCCGGAATTTGTGCCGGCTGCGAGCAGCGATCTGCTTGAGGCAATTCATCAATATTCGATACATCAATGGTTTGTTGTGTATGCCGGTGTCATGAACCGTTTCTGCGCGGCATGCGAAAGGGCAGCATAAGCTGGACCACGCGAGAGGAAAATCGTCGCAGCGACAAGCCTTCGTGAACGGCCTTGACCCGTTCTCCGAGCAGGCAGGTTTCGACCAGCGAGCGGGTGTAGAACGGTGTGTCTTCCCAGGTGGCCAGCACCCGTGCTGTGCCGTCTTCCGAACGCGTGGGGCGCTTGATGCCCCAGCGACAGGGCGGCAGCTCGACGCGAGGCGGGCTGGGCAGTGGTGCCCACTGGCCGTTTTGCTCAAACAGGATGGCATGAGAGCCGCGCTCGCCGCTTTGATGCTGCGTGTCATACAAGACAACGGGTCCTGAGCGCGTGGTGGCGCGCGACCAGGACCAGTTGTCAAACTCGGCCTCCAGGGGTTCGATGCCGCTGTTGTGGTCGAAATAGCCGCCGCCGTTCCAGCTCAGCTGCGGATTCTGGAAGTCGATCTCGACGCGTGCCAGGGGCCAGATCGGCGTCCAGCGATGATGCCCGGCACGATCCAGCTTGAGGCTCTGATCGTTGACTCGCTCGGGCTGAACACGAATCCGGCCGCGCACCGGGCGGGGCAGGGGAACCGACCATTCGTGGACGTCGATATTCAAGTGTTCATCGGACCAGCTCAACGCGCTCGGGCCGATGCGCAGCGTGCTCGAAGTGCGCTCGACCGCCGTGCGGCCTCGCTCGGTCATGCACCAGCGACCGCCCGGACCGTAAAGCGCGACGTTGATGGCGCAGTGCGCCAGCGGATCGGCGTGCCCGCGTGCCCGAGCCCAGGCGTAGTAGGGTGAAAAAACGCTGCCGATGAAAGCAATCATGGTGAGTCCATGACGACCGTCGTCGCTGATCGCGTCGACATACCACCAGGCGTAGCCGCCGGGCGGGACGTTGAGATCGAAGTTCGGTCTCATCCCGCTCGATCCAGCCCGAAATCGGCAGCCAGGGCCGTCGCCGCCAGGCGTCCGGACAGGGCAACCATGGGCACGCCGGCGCCCGGATGAATGCTGCCGCCGGTCAGATACAGGCCGCGAACGCCGCTGCGCGCACCCGGTCGGCTGAACGAGGCGCGCCAGCCGTGCGGGGCCGAGCCGTAAAGCGCGCCGCCGGTGCCGGGAAAGCGCTGCTCGAAGTCTGCCGGTGTGGTCACGACCGAATGCCCGGGCTGAGTAACGATTTTCACTCTGCAGGCCTCGAGCAATTCGAAGACAGCAGACTGCTGGCGGGCAATCGTGTCGGCGCCGAACTTCCGGCGATCACCGCTGGCCGGCGCGTTGGTGATCACAAACAACCGTTCGGCTGCACTGCCGGCCTGATCGCGGCCGGCGCCGCGGTCCTGGGCGCAGATGTAGACCGCCGGGCGCGAGGGCAGGCTTGCGTCGCGGAAGATGTCGATGAATTCGCGCGGGTAGTCGTCCGGGAAAAAGACGTTGTGATGCGCCAGCTCACGGCCCGATGTCTCGGCCAGCAGAGACCAGGTCATTGCCGACAGCGATCGTTTCAATCGATTGGGGCGAGGGACGGCGGCTTGGGCGTCCGGGCCGAGCATGCCCTGTCCGAGGGCGGCGGCGTCGACGTTGGCGACCACGCCATCGGCGCGGCGCAATTCGCCGCATTGCAGACGGACGCCGACCGCTCGTCGGTTCTCCACCTCGATTTTTTCGACGGGTGTGCGGTAGTGAATTTCGCCGCCCAGGCGCTCGAGCAGAGCGGCCAGAGCGTCGGCCAGGCGCTGCATGCCGCCGTCGACCTGCCAGACGCCGGCATGTTCCACGTGCGCGATCAGCATCAGTGTCGCCGGTGCCTGCAGCGGACTGGCGCCGCAGTAAGTGGCATAGCGGCCGAACAGGGAGCGCAGTCGATGGTCGTGGAAATAATGACCGAGTCCACGCCACAGCGAGCGGAATGGCTGGATGCGCCACAAGTCCAGCAGACCGCGCAGGCCGGTTGCCGCCACCAGTGAGACGGGTGTGGGCCGCTGGGCGCGCATGAACGGCTCGTCCAGCGTCTTGAATACCGCGCCAGCGCGCCGACAAAAAGCCGCGTAGCGGTCGGCCTCGGCCTGACCGGCGAAAAGGGCAATTTCGGCCGCGGATTTTTCCGTGTCGGCGAACAGGTCCAGCTGCGAGCCATCGGGCCAGAAGTGGCGGGCCAGGCGTTCAGCCGGGCGGATGGTCAAATGCTTTTCGAGTTCGGTACCGGCATCGGCAAAAAGCGAGGCGAAAACCCAGGGCATGGTAAAGACCGTTGGGCCCGAATCGATCTTCCTTCCGGCAACATCGATTTCGCGCATTTTGCCGCCCGGCTGCCCGGCGGATTCGAAGACGCTGACCCGGAGACCGCGGCGGGCCAGATCCACGGCGGCGCTGAGTCCGCCAATTCCGGTTCCGATCACGGCAACGTGCGGCTGATTCGAGCGATTCAATGCGGATTCGGCCTCTTGCGAGACACCTGCTCCTTAGCGTTTTTGCTTGTGTTTGTTGACCCGAACCATTCGGGCAGGCGCGCCCGGTTGGATCAGCCAGGACTGATCGTGATGTTTGTCAGACCTCAGGAGACCTCGACCAATTGAGGCAAAATGGATCGGGTTGTCTCCTGTTTTTGACACGCCGGAAGGCTGAACAGTAGTCTAACTGACATTGGCATGCAGCCTGTGTGGGTTGGTCCGGGAGCTAACCGCAGAGCAGGTGGACAAGGAGGTTTGACGGGATGGATGTGGCCGAACGAATTGAACGTGCCCTGATGGATCATTTGCAGGCAGTGGCCGGGTCAACTTGCCCGCCTGGCCTGGACCGTGCGGTCCATTACGCGGTCTTTCCGGGCGGTGCACGGGTCCGGCCGAAAATTTGCCTCGCGGTGGCCGATGCCTGCGGTGAAGATCACCCGGAGATTACCGATGCGGCGGCGGCCGCGATCGAGTTTTTGCACTGTGCCTCGCTGGTTCATGATGATCTGCCGTGTTTTGACGACTCGCCATTGCGGCGCGGCCGTCCATCGGTACACCAGGCCTTCGGCGAGCCGTTGGCGGTGCTGGCCGGAGACGCGCTGATCGTGCTGGCGTTTCAGACGCTGGTGCGTGGAACGGCCCGGGCACCCGAACGTCTGGGTCCGCTTATCGAAGTCGTCAGCAGTTCTGTTGGTCTGCCGGCGGGGATTGTTGCCGGCCAGGCCTGGGAGTGCGAGCCGCGGGTCGACCTGACCGACTATCAGCAGTTGAAAACCGGATCCTTGTTTGCGGCGGCGACTGCGGCGGGCGCGGCGGCAGTAGGCCAGCCAGCCCGGCCATGGCGAGTCCTGGGCGAGCGGATCGGCAGCGCCTACCAGGTCGTCGACGATATCCTCGATGTGGCCGGCGACGCCAACAGCCTTGGCAAGCCCATGCATCAGGACGAGGCGCGGGGACACCCCAGTTCGGTGCGGGAGCTGGGTCTTGAAGGGGCGCGCAAGCATTTCCAGGGCATTATGGCCGGGGTGGTCGCAACCATTCCCCCATGCCCCGGTGCTAGACGACTGGAGGCGCGCATCAAGGAAGAGGCCGGTCGTTTTTTACCCGGCGCGCTGGCCGAGAACGCCGCTTGATTTTTCAGCCGACTGACCGGGAACGTCTTTGATCGCGAACTGGAGGACCTGGGGCTGGGTCGCGCCCCTGATGCGATGGCGGGACCGGCTGCTCAGTGATCCTGGCTTTCAGCGCCGGTCGCTGCGCCTGCCGGTAGTTCGCTGGATCGCCCGCCGGCGCATGCGGGCGTTGTTTGACTTGTGCAGCGGCTTTGTCTATTCACAGGTATTGCTTGCCTGCACCCGGCTGGGGTTGCTGAAAATTCTGGCGGCTTCCCCGCGCAGCCGCGCCGACCTGGCCGACGCGCTCAAGCTGCCGCAATCCTCGCTTGATCGGCTGCTTGAAGCCGCCGAGTCGCTTGAGCTGGTCGAAACACGCGCCGGGGGGCGCATCGGCCTGGGTTCTCTGGGCGCGGCCTTGCTGGGCAATCCATCGGTGGCGATGATGATCGAGCACCACCGTGCCCTTTATGCCGATCTCGAGGATCCGCTGGCGCTGATGCGCGGCGAGCTGGGCCACACCGAACTGTCGCGGTTCTGGGCCTACTCGCAAAGCGAACGTCCGGCCACGCTGACCGCAGACGATATTCGCGACTACAGCGAACTGATGGCCGCATCCCAGCAGTTAATTGCCGATCAGGTGCTCAAGGCCTACCCGCTGCGGGCGCATGAACGGCTGCTGGACGTGGGCGGCGGCGAGGGCGCGTTTGCCGAGGCGGCCATGCTCGCCACACCGCGTTTGCGGGCCTGCGTGTTCGATCTGCCTTCGGTCTGCGAGCGCGCGCAATTGCGCTTCGAGCGTGCCGGCCTGGGCGACCGCGCGCAGACCTTTGGCGGCGATTTCAACCACGATGCCCTGCCCGAGGGCTTTGATCTGATCTCGCTGGTGCGGGTGCTGCACGATCATGACGATGCTCCAGCGATGGGCTTGCTTGAGCGCGCGCACGCTGCGCTCGAGCCCGGCGGCAGCATTCTGATTGCCGAGCCCATGCTGGGAACTCGCGGCGCCGAACCGGTCGCTGCGGCTTACTTCGGCTTTTACCTGATGGCCATGGGGCAGGGCAGGGCGCGATCGGAGACCGAGATCCGCTCGATGCTGGAAAAAGCCGGTTTTACGGCTGTTCAGAGACACCGCACGGCTGCACCCCTGCTGGCGCGTGTGCTCAGTGCCCGTGCCTGATCCGTCCAAAGGCGTGCTGGCCTTGACATGGGGCTTGTTGCTTGTATGGTGGCGGAAATGCCAAAAAAACAGGTTTGGGCAAACTGCTGGAATCACGATTCGTGACTAGAGGATTCAATCAACGGGTGGCTGGTGAGTGAACTGACCGCTCTGGCTGTCGTTGTTGAAGCACCCGAGCGTCTGGCACTGAAGCAACTCGAGCTCGATCCTCCGGGCGCCGATGACGTTGTCGTCGACATTGATTTCAGCGGCATCAGCACCGGAACCGAACGCTTGCTGTGGACCGGCGCCATGCCGCCGTTTCCCGGCATGGGTTATCCCCTGGTCCCCGGCTATGAATCGATCGGCAAAGTTGTTGTTGCCGGCGAGAAGAGCGGGCGGCAGGTTGGCGAACGGGTGTTTGTGCCCGGGGCACGCTGTTACGGCGAAGTCCACGGACTGTTCGGCGGAGCGGCCTCGCGCGTGGTCCTGCCCGGCGCGCGCACCGTGCTCATTGATGACTCACTGCACGAGCAGGGCGTGCTGCTGGCTCTGGCCGCCACGGCGCATCACGCACTGCGCTCACCCGGTGGTGGACTGCGTATTCCGGAACTGATTGTCGGGCACGGCGTTCTCGGGCGTCTCCTGGCGCGGCTCGCCCTTGCCCTGGGTCGGGATGCGCTGGTCGTGTGGGAAAACGATCCGCGGCGTCGGAGTGGCGCCGGTGCTTACGAAATCACCCACGCCGATAACGACGAGCGACGCGATTATTCGGTAATTTGCGATGTCAGCGGCGCTCATGGCCTGCTGGATACCCTGGTCGGGCGCCTGGCGCGCGGCGGCGAAATCGTCCTGGCCGGCTTCTACACCCGGCCGCTGCAGTTTTCCTTCCCGCCGGCCTTCATGCGCGAGGCTCGTTTGCGGGTCGCCGCCGAGTGGCAGCCGGCCGACATGGCGGCTGTCAAGGAGCTGGCCCGCGACGGCCGCCTGTCGCTGGATGACTTGATTACCCACCGGCATACCGCCGATCAGGCTGAACAGGCGTATCAGACCGCCTTCAACGACCCGGCCTGCCTGAAAATGATTCTGGATTGGAGATCCGTGTAATGAGCAATCCGCTTGATGAACTGAAATTGAACCTGCGAGCCGAAGCGGCCGTCGATCCCGAGCCGGTGGCCACTTCGCCGGCGGCCCTGAAAACCCAGGTCATTGCCATCTACGGCAAAGGCGGTATCGGCAAGAGTTTTACCCTGTCGAACCTGTCCTACATGATGGCCCAGCAGGGCAAGAAGGTCCTGCTGATCGGCTGCGATCCGAAAAGCGATACCACCTCCCTGCTGTTCGGGGGTCGGGCCTGCCCGCCGATCATTGCCACCAGCTCGGCAAAAAAAGCAGCCGGTGAGCAGGTCACCGTCGGCGATGTCTGCTTCAAGCGCGACGGCGTGTATGCCATGGAGCTGGGCGGGCCCGAGGTCGGCCGCGGCTGCGGCGGCCGCGGCATCATCCACGGTTTTGAAACCCTGGAAAACCTGGGCTTCCACGACTGGGACTTCGACTACGTGCTGCTGGATTTCCTCGGCGACGTCGTCTGCGGCGGCTTCGGGCTGCCGATTGCGCGCGATATGTGCCAGAAGGTGATTGTCGTGGGCTCCAACGATCTGCAGTCGCTGTATGTGGCCAACAACGTCTGTTCGGCCGTCGAATACTTCCGCAAGCTGGGTGGCAATGTCGGCGTGGCCGGCCTGGTGATCAACAAGGATGACGGCAGCGGTGAGGCGCAGGCCTTTGCCGAGGCCGTGGGCATTCCGGTTCTGTCGGCGATCCCTTCAGACGATGATATTCGCCGCAAGAGCTCCAACTACGAGATCATCGGCTATCCGGGCGGTCCCTGGGCGGCGCTGTTCGAGCAGCTGGCCGTCAACGTCGCCGAAGCGCCACCGGTACAGCCGAAGCCGCTCAGCCAGGACGATCTGCTCGGCCTGTTCAAGGGTTCGGAGGTGGGCCGGGATGTCGTTCTCGAGCCGGCCTCGATGGCCGACATGTGCGGCGACAATGCGGCGGCAATGAACAAGCCGACGCTGGAAGTGATCTATGACGAGGAGGTCTAAAGCCTTGAGGGACTCCGACAAAGCGCCGGATGAATCGGCCGAAGTGATCTACGACGGTGCGGCCGATGCACCAACGGAAAGCATTCCCATCCGCCCGGTTTCCGAGGGTGTCGAGACCGACGGCGCCGGCTGCCACGGCGGCAAGGAGCGCATGCTGGCCGCCGCCAGGGCCGCCGGCAAGGGGGAGACGCTGGAGCGCTATGCTGAAGACTATCCGATGGGGCCCCACGATCAGCCCCAGGGGATGTGTCCGGCTTTCGGCTCGCTGCGCGTGGGCTTGCGCATGCGCCGGACGGCGACCATCCTGTCCGGCTCGGCTTGCTGCGTTTACGGGTTGACTTTCACCTCGCACTTCTACGGCGCCAGACGGACAGTGGGCTATGTGCCGTTTGATTCCGGCAGCCTGGTCACCGGCAAGCTGTTCGAGGATATTCGCGATTCGGTCTACGAAATGGCCGATCCTGAAAAATACGACGCGATCGTGATCATCAACCTGTGCGTGCCGACCGCTTCCGGCGTGCCGCTCAGGCTGCTGCCGGAAGACATTCGCGGGGTGCGCATCATCGGAATCGATGTGCCCGGCTTTGGCGTGCCGACGCATGCCGAAGCCAAGGATGTGCTGGCTGGAGCGATGCTGGCCTATGCCCGTCGCGAAGTTCAGGCCGGGCCGGTCAGCCCGCCGCGATCGGGTCCTGCGCAGGCGCCGACCGTGACCCTGGTCGGCGAGATGTTTCCGGGCGATCCGGTCATTATCGGCGGCATGTTTGAAACCCTGGGTCTGGCTGCAGGTCCGGTCGTGCCAACGCGCGAATGGCGCGAGCTGTATGCCGCTTTGGACTGCCGAGCGGTGGCTGCGATTCACCCGCATTACACCGCGAGTTTCCGCGAGTTCGAGCGCGCCGGACGACCGATTGTCGGCTCGGCCCCGGTCGGTCATGACGGCACGGCGACCTGGCTGGAAGCCATCGGCACGGCCTGCGAGTTGAGCCGCGAGAAAATCGACGCGGCGAAGGCGCAGATCCTGCCCCAGATCCGCGAGATCCTGGCGCAGACCTCGATCAACGGACGCATCACGCTGTCGGGCTACGAGGGCTCTGAATTGCTGGTTGCGCGCTTGCTGATCGAGTGCGGCGCGGAGTTGCCATATGTCGCCACCGCTTGTCCGCGTACCCCCTGGTCCGAGCCGGATCGCCAGTGGCTGGCCGAGCGCGGTGTTGAAGTCGCCTACCGCGCGCCCCTGGAGCAGGATCTGGCCGCCATGGAAACCTATCGGCCGGATCTGGTCGTCGGCACCACACCGGTGGTGCAGAAAGCCAAGGAAATGGCGATTCCGGCACTGTATTTCACCAATCTGATTTCGGCCCGGCCGCTGATGGGTGCGGCTGGTGCTGCATCGCTGGCCCAGGTGGTCAATACGGCCATGGCCAATCGAAATCGTTTCGACACGATGCGAGATTTCTTTGCAGGTGTTGGCGAGGGCTTCTCGGCGGGCGTGTGGGAAGAGACGCCCGCCGATCGGCCGGCGTTCAAGCAGAAGCAGCGGCGCCAGATGAAGAAACTTCAGGCAACTCAAAAGGGCGGGCAGGACATCGACTGATGCTGGTAATGGATCACGACCGCGCAGGCGGATACTGGGGTGCGGTCTATGCTTTTACCGCCGTCAAGGGCCTGCAAGTCATTATTGACGGGCCGGTCGGCTGCGAGAATCTGCCGGTGACCTCGGTCCTGCATTACACCGATGCGCTGCCGCCGCACGAGTTGCCGATTGTTGTCACCGGCTTGTCGGAAGACGAACTGGGGCAGAAGGGGACCGAGGCGGCCCTGCGACGGGCGCATGAGACGCTGGATCCTGATTTGCCGGCGGTGGTGGTGACCGGCTCGATCGCCGAGATGATCGGCGGCGGCGTCACCCCCGAAGGCACCGGACTGAAACGCTTCCTGCCGCGCACCATCGACGAAGACCAGTGGCAGAGTGCTGATCGGGCCATGGTCTGGATGTGGACCGAATTCGGTCCCAAGCGAATCAGAACGAAGGCGCGAGAGGAGGGTGCCCGGCCGCGCGTCAATATCGTCGGCGCGATCTACGGCACCTTCAACAGCGCCTCGGATCTGGCCGAAATCCGGCGACTGGTCGAGGGCATCGGTGCCGAGGTCAACATGGTGTTCCCGTTGGGCAGCCACCTGGCCGATATTGCTCGGCTGGCTGACGCCGAAGTCAACGTCTGTCTGTACCGGGAGTTTGGCCGTTTGTTGTGCGAGGCGCTGGACAAGCCCTTTCTGCAAGCACCGATTGGACTTCACAGCACGACGAAATTCCTGCGCGCTTTGGGCGAGCTGCTCGGGCTGGATCCGGAGCCGTTCATCGAGCGCGAAAAGCACACGACCATCAAGCCGGTCTGGGATTTATGGCGCTCGGTCACGCAGGACTTTTTCGGCACGGCCAGCTTTGCCATCGTTGCCAACGAGACCTATGCCCGCGGCGTGCGTCATTTTCTGGAAGACGAGATGGGCATGCCCTGCAATTTCGCCATGGCGCGGCGTGCCGGGGCGAAACCCGACAATCAAAAAGTACGCGCCATGATCGCCGACAAGCCGCCGCTGGTCCTGTTCGGAAGCTATAACGAACGCATGTACATGGCTGAACTGGGAACGCGTGCCATGTACATACCGGCCTCCTTCCCGGGCGCGATCGTGCGCCGGCACACCGGCACTCCGTTCATGGGCTATGCCGGCGCGACCTACCTGGTCCAGGAGATCTGCAACGCGCTATTTGATGCCCTGTTCCACATCCTGCCGCTGGGCACCGAAATGGATCAGGTCGACGCCACCCCGGCGCGGCTGGCCGGGGCCGGGGAATTGGCATGGGATGCAGATGCCCGCCGTCAACTCGAGGCTTTTGTTGAAGGTCAGCCGCTGCTGGTGCGAATTTCGGCGGCCAAGCGGCTTCGTGATAGCGCGGAGCAGTGCGCCAAGCAGCTGGGCAAGGAGCGGGTCAGCCTGGAGCACGTTGAGCGCGCGCAGTCGGGCATGCGCCAAAGCTAGAAATTCGCTACTCGGGCGTCAACGCCATTGACAAAATCTTCACTACCTGTATGATGGGAACCACGGGTAGGCCGCACCAGATGCGGCAGGAGTTTGAGAATAATGCGCATCCGAGAAATCGACCATGCAAAGGATTTTGGTGCCGGGTGCTCCATCTGATCGAGTCAATTAACACTTCTGACCATCCCCAAACCCTGGATTTCAGCAAGCCCAGCACGACATCACCTCACCGTCAAGTCGTTGCTCATGCCTTGAGCGCTTCGAGCGATGTCCCTGATTGCCCATGCAATGCAGAGAAGAAAGAATCTTCTCCGACAATGGGTCCCTCAACCCCTCATTCCAGATTCGGCATCCGTTCGTTGGAGCCGATGCTGGCCACAGCTTTTACTTTCCCAAAGACAATCTTCCAGTGTACCACTGCAAG
>CAZUTZ010000035.1:0-13287 GCA_964623655.1 uncultured Wenzhouxiangella sp. | reverse complement strand
CTACCTGGCCACTGATTGGGCTTCGGCCGAGTCGGAGGATGTGGCGGTGTCCGGCATCGCGTGATCAAGAAACTGCAGGCGGGCCAGACGGGCGTAGAGTCCGCCTTGTTCGATCAGTTCGTCATGCGTGCCCTCAGCGGCGACCTGACCCTGATCCATGACCAGAATTCGATCCGCCCGACGCACCGTAGCCAGCCGGTGGGCGATCACCAGGACGGTTCGATCCTTGCTGACGGCGTCCAGGGCCGTTTGAACCAGGCGCTCGCTTTCGGCATCCAGGCTGGCCGTCGCCTCGTCGAGGAGCAGCAGCGCCGGCTGCTTGACCAGGGCCCGAGCGATGGCAATCCGCTGGCGCTGCCCGCCGGATAACTGGACGCCCTTCTCTCCAAGAAAGGTCTTGTAACCCTGCGGCCAGGCGCCGATGAACTCGTGGGCGTGCGCGCTGCGTGCTGCGGCATCCATCAGCTTCTCTTCCGCGCTTGGCCGCCCATAGGTGATGTTTTCGGCGGCCGAGCCGGAAAAGACCACCACATCCTGGGGCACAAAGCCCAGATTCTGCCGCAGATCCTGCAGGTCGAACCGGCGCAGATCCACGCCGTTGATCTCGATGCCGCCCTGGCTCGGATCATAAAAGCGCAGCAGCAGCTGGAAAAGGGTCGATTTTCCGGCGCCGGACGGACCGACAACGGCCACCGTCTCGCCAGCCCTGACCTCAAAATTCAGTCCCTTGAGCACATCGACCTCGGGCCGCGCCGGATAGGCGAAATGAAGATCCCGAACCGACAGCTCAAGCGGCGGGTCGGGAAAGGCGACCGGCTGCGCCGGGCTGGAAATCTCCGGCTTGATGGCCAGCAATTCGGCCAGACGCTCCATGGCGCCGGCTGCGCGCTGCAGCTGGCTCCAGATCTCGCTCAAGCTGGCCGTCGAGCCCGCCGCAATGGCTGCATACAGCACGAACTGGCCCAGTTGCCCCGGACTCATGGCGCCGGTCAGCACCGCCCGGGCGCCCAGCCAGAGTACAAAAGTGATGGCGCCGAAGGTCAGCAGAATGATCAGGACGATCAGCACCGTGCTGGCGGCGATGCGCTGCTTGGCCGCCTGCAGAGCCGCCTCGACCGTGGCGCCGAAGCGCTCGGATTCCCTGGACTCCTGGGCAAATGCCTGAACGGTTTGCACGGCGTTGATGGATTCATCACCCAGGGCGCTGATATCGGCAATGCGATCCTGAGCCGAGCGCGACAGGCGACGAACCCAGCGCCCGAGCACCAGGACCGGCACGATCATGGCAATGATCAGCAAGGCGATGATGCCGGCCAGATTAGGCGCGGTCAGGACCAGGGCAATGGCGCTGGCGGTCAGCATGAGCAGATTGCGAATGCCGAAGGAAACCGTTGACCCCACCAGTGTTTCAACCAGCGTGGTGTCGGTATTCAGCCGCGACAGGACCTCGCCGGTGCGGGTGCGGGCGAAGAATTCCGGGCTCATGCGGAGTACGCGCTCGTACACCGCCTTGCGAACGTCAGCGACCACCCGCTGACCCAGCCAGCTGACCCAGTAAAAACGCAGGCCACCGCCCACCGCCATCAGCACTGCGGCCCCGAACAGAAACCAGAACCAGCGATTGATGTGCGCCAGATCCTCGGCCATGAAACCGCGATCAATGACCTGACCCACGGCCAGCGGAATCGCCAGCGCGCCGGCCGCGGACATCAGCAAAAACAGCGCCGCCAGGGTGATTTGCAGACGATAGCGGGCAATGAACGGCTTCAGGGCCGCCAGTGAATGCAAATTGCGGCTGCCGGGCCGCTGTAGTGCAAGTTCAGACATAACAATCAGGTTGCCACCGCGCTCCGCTGCCTGGCCGCCCAGAAGAACAGAATCAAACCCGTCCAGACCAGACCAAAAGTAATCGCGTGATCCATTGTAAACGGCTCACCATAGACGAACACGGCCAGCAAAAAAGTGATGCTGGGCGCCAGGTATTGCAAAAGGCCCACGGTGCTCAGTGGCAGCCGTCGGACGCCGGCGGCGAACAACAGCAGCGGCAAGACGGTCAGTGCACCGGTGCCGACCAACAGCAAGGCCTGCGCAGGTTCGGCAATGGCGAAAGCCAGCCGCTGGTCGTGCAGCAGCCACAGTAACCAGGCCAGCGCCCACGGCGCGACAAAAACGGTTTCCCAGAAAAGCCCCACCATGGGACCGACCTGAAGCAATTTGCGGATGACCGAATACATGGCGAACGTCGAGGCCAGGCTAAGCGCGATCCACGGAAACTGACCGATTCGATAGGTCAGCCAGCCCGTCCCGGCCGCGGCCAGCAGGACGGCCACGGTCTGGACCGGCACCAGGCGCTCGCGGAATACCAGCAGGCCAAGCATCACCGACATCAGCGGGTTGATGTAATAGCCCAAAGAAGTCGACAGAACGCGGTCGCTGTTGACAGCGTGGACAAAAATGAGCCAGTTCAGCGCAATCAGTCCGCCGGTCACCAGCAACCATCCGGCGCTGGCTCGACTGATCCGCACGTGCCGCCAGAATTCCTGCCGTTTGCGGATCAGCAAAACCAGGCCCAGCAAAAACACCGACCAGATGACCCGATGCGAGATGATCTCGTCAGGACCGACAGCCTCCAGCCATTTGAAGTAAATCGGGGCCAGGCCCCAGATGCTGAACGCGGACAGGCCTGCAACCAGACCCAGCCTGGCCTCGCGCTCAGCCGGGCTGCTCACTGGCGCTGGAAATCCGCGTCAATCGGCGATAACTCCGGCCGCGCTCGCGATCCGCCGAGCTGAAATTGCTGAATTTCTCCATCGGATTCGAGCACCAAGGTTCCCGACAAGCGGCCTGAACCTCTCAGCATCATGGCCTGCAGGCGCATCTCGGAAAACTCGTCGCGGATCACGATGGAGCGCAGAACAACCACATCCGGGTAGAACAACAATCGCCCGGTCAAATGTTCGAAGCCGTCATCTCCGGGAACGCCGACCAGGTCGCGCGCCGTTTGCAGCGTCTCCAGTTGGCCGGAAAAAAACTCGAATCGGGCTTCGGCAACCGCATTGTTGTCAGTCTCCGAGCGCGGCACCAGTCTTACCTGACCAGCGCCGTCGGCGGCTTCATCGAAACCACCGGCGTACAGCAATCGGCCCAGATCATCCACGTCAAGCAGCGCCTGCAGCTCGATCCGGGATTCGTCATCGGCGTGAACCCGCACCTCACCACTACCCTGCACCAACGCGCCCGGCAGACCGGTCTCGGCCAAATCCAGCTGCCCGAACCCATCCTCTGCGCTGACGCTCAAGCGGAAGTCCGGCAGTTCGTAAGGCCCGACACTCAGGCGATCAAGCGCCGCGTCAGCGGTGAAATCGTGCTCGACAACTGCGTGCACAAGCCATGCGGGCCAGCGTGAACCCATGTCGGTTCCCAGGACGGTCGTCAAGGAGGCCGGGTTGAGCACCGGACCGTCAACAAATAGAGAAAAACTGGGCCGGGCCAGGGCCTCGTACAGGGCCTCCACCGCCAGGTCCTGTCCATTGAACCGTAACCGCCCCCCGTCCAGACCAAAACTCGTGTGCGGCAGCAGGGAAAGTGACAAAGCGCCAGATAATTCAAAAAACGCGTCTTCGGAGGGATGCCGAGCCGTTACATGCATGTCGGCAAGCCGAAAATGACCGGTTTCGGCCGGCACGACCAAAATCCCGCGAACACTGACATCCTCGAACAAAGGGGGTCGCCCGACCGAGCCCTGAAATTGGAACTCCGAAGGACGATCGAATGTCAGTCCGTCCAGCTCGATCCAGTCGACCTGTATCCGACGAACTGCGCCCATTTCCAGATCACTGAGCTCAAGCTCAAGATCCTCCAGCCGCAGCGGGCCGCTGGCGGCAATGCCCGGAGCGCCCTCACGTCCCGGCCGGCGCATCAATCCGGCGAGGCTATGCCGCCCCGCCTCATCCGTGCCGAGCTGCAGGCGGGCACCCTGCAAGACAACCTCGCGGGTCTCGACACGACCAAGAACCAGCGGCCATAAACGGACTTCCACCGACAGACTCTCCGAATGCAGCAGGTCCGGGCCGGCAAAATCTACCGGCCCCGACAGGGAGACGTCTTCAGCGTCGATGCGAAATCGAGGGAAAAAGCGGACGGAAATGCCGCCGGACACGCTCAGCCTCCGGCCCGTCTGCGTTTCCACATGGTCAGACAACAACTGCGCCAGCCGCGTTTCGTCGGCAAACATGTGGAAACTTGCCGCCAAGCCCACCGCCATAATTCCCAAAGCGGCAAGCACAATCATCCAGTGGCGCATGACCGGCCCAATGTCAATTGCAGGACAACAATTGTAGCGAAAGCCGTGCCCCAGAAAGCACAAAGCCCGGCGAGTTGCCGGGCTTTGGTTCCTCAAACGGGCACCTGGTCAGTCGGTAGTCGCACCCGGCGCATCGGGCCGGTCCACCAGTTCGACGTATGCCATCGGGGCCTTGTCTCCGGCACGGTAGCCGCATTTCAGGATGCGCAAGTATCCGCCGGGACGGGCAGCGTAGCGTGGCCCCAATTCGTTAAACAGCTTGCCAACAGCTTCCTTGTCGCGCAGGCGGGCAAAAGCCAGTCTGCGCTTGGCAACGGAATCCTGCTTGGCCATGGTGATCAGTGGCTCTGCCACACGGCGCAATTCTTTCGCCTTCGGCAAGGTCGTCTTGATCAACTCGTGATGGATCAGGCTGGCGGTCATGTTTTTGAACATGGCGCGGCGATGCGACGAATTTCGGTTGAGCTTTCGCCCGGCTTTACGATGACGCATGGAATTCTCCTCAGTTCCCGGCTCTGGCCAGGCTGGCCGGCGGCCAGTTTTCCAGACGGGTGCCCAGGGCAAGATCATGCGATGCCAGGACCGTTTTGATTTCGGTCAGGGACTTCTTGCCCAGATTGGGGGTTTTCAGCAATTCGGTTTCGGTTCTCTGTACCAGATCGCCCACATACTGGATATGCTCGGCTTTCAGGCAGTTCGCCGAGCGAACCGTCAGTTCGAGATCGTCAATCGGCCGCAGCAATACCGGATCGAACGATTCCGCGCTGGCCACGTCGGCTTCCTTTTCCCGCGCCACGAAGTCGACGAATACCGACATCTGGTCCACCAGGATACCGGCAGCCAGTTTGACGGCCTGCTCGCAACTCATGGTGCCGTTGGTCTCGATATCCAGCACCAGCTTGTCCAGATCAGTGCGCTGGGCGACACGGGCGCTCTCTACCGAGTAGGACACGCGATGGACGGGGCAATAGGACGCATCAAGGTTCAGCCGACCGATCGGCCGTGATTCTTCCTCATCGAAACGCAGCGCGGTTGCCGGCTGGTAGCCCACACCTCGAGTGACGCGAAGACGCATGCTGATGGACGAATCCTTGGTCAGGTTGCAGATCACGTGATCCGGGTTGACGATCTCCACGTCATGGTCCAGCTGGATATCGCCGGCGGTGACCGGACCGGCCTTGTCCTTGTTCAGCGTAATGACTGCTTCGTCGCGAGAGTGCATCGCGACCGCGACGTCCTTGAGATTCAGCAACAGTTCGACGATGTCTTCCTGCAGCCCTTCAACGGAAGTGTACTCGTGAAGAACACCCTCAATTTCCGCCTCGCTGATGGCGCTTCCAGGTATCGATGACAACAAAACCCGACGCAGCGCGTTACCCAGCGTGTGGCCGAAGCCCCGCTCCAGCGGCTCGAGTGTAATGCGCGCGCGCCGCGCCGAAATCTCATCGACGATCAAGCCCTTGGGTTTGAGCATGTTGCCGATCAGTTCACTAATCTGGCCAGACATCAATCTGCCTCTCTTTCAATTCTGTGACTAAAAAGCTGCCGGACGTTGACCGGCAGCAAGCACTTACTTGGAATACAGCTCGACAATCAGGTTTTCATTGATATCAGGCGGCAAATCGTCACGATCCGGTCGCGCCTTGAAAACGCCTTCGAGCTTGTCTGCATCCACTTCGATCCAGCCCGGGACCAGGTCCAGATCCCGCGCCAGCGTCAACGACTCCTGAATCCGCAACTGCTTGCGGGCCTTCTCACGCACCGAAATGCGATCGCCAGGTTGTACCTGCGCCGAAGGAATATTGCACACGGCACCATTCAACTCGATGCCTTTGTGCGAAACCAGCTGGCGCGCCTGGGCGCGCGTAACCGCAAAGCCCATCCGATAGACCACGTTGTCCAGCCGGCTTTCCAGCAGCTGCAGCAGGTTCTCGCCGGTTGCGCCCTTGATGCGGGCAGCTTCCTTGTAATAATTGCGGAACTGGCGTTCCAGCACACCGTACATCCGACGCACTTTCTGCTTTTCGCGCAGCTGCAGCGCGTAATCCGACAACCGCTGACGGCGGCTGTCGCCATGCTGCCCCGGCGGCTGATTCAGCTTGCACTTGGAGTCCAGGCCGCGCGCCGGGCTCTTTAGACTGAGGTCCATACCCTCGCGACGGGCAAGCTTGCAGGTGGGTCCAATATATCGTGCCATGTTGCTCTCTGATCCGAATTACGGTGAAGGGCCTAAACCCGGCGCTTCTTGGGGGGACGGCATCCGTTATGAGGTATCGGAGTGACGTCGGTGATGTTGGTAATCTTGAAGCCCACTGCGTTCAGTGAGCGAACGGAGGACTCTCGGCCCGGGCCCGGCCCGTTGACGCGCACTTCAAGATTTTTCATGCCGTATTCCTGTGCAGTGCGGCCGGCGTTTTCTGCCGCCACCTGCGCCGCGAACGGCGTTGACTTGCGCGACCCACGGAATCCTGAACCACCGCTGGTCGCCCAGGCCAGGGCGTTACCTTGCCGGTCAGTAATCGTGATGATCGTATTGTTGAAAGAGGCATGCACGTGCGCGATGCCATCAACAATGACCTTTTTGACTTTCTTTTTACCCTTGGCAGACTGCTGCTTGGCCATGAACGTGCTTCCTTAACGAATCGGGCGGCGGGGGCCCTTGCGGGTCCGCGCGTTGGTACGGGTACGCTGGCCGCGAACCGGGAGACCGCGCCGATGGCGCAATCCGCGATAGCAGCCCAGATCCATGAGCCGCTTGATGTTCATGGCCACCTCGCGTCGCAAATCGCCTTCGACAGCCATGCCGCCGACGGTTTGCCGCAGCTTCTCCTGCTCCGCCTCAGTCAGGTCACGCACCTTGGTGGTGGGATCAATGCCCGTGGCCTCGCAGATCTGGTAAGACCGCGTTCTGCCGATGCCGTAAATGTGAGTCAGCGCCACCCAAGTATGTTTTTGAACGGGCAGATTGACGCCTGCGATACGTGCCATGCTGTTTTCTCCAGAAACCTGTATGCGTCGGTTTAGCGCAAACCGACAAGTATATCGACTTTTGAGCCAACCCTCAAGGCTGACGGGACACGATACGCCCCGACCATCAGCCCTGACGCTGCTTGTGTTTAGGGTCGCTGCAAATCACGTACACCACGCCACGGCGACGCACGATCTTGCAATGGCGGCAGATTTTCTTGACCGAGGCCTGAACTTTCATCTTTCTTTCTCCAAAAAAATCATGAGCGCGTTACGAGCGGCGGACAGAACCCGCTCGCCCGTAACCCTTGAGATTCGACTTCTTGAGCAGGCTGTCGTACTGATGCGACATCAGATGAGCCTGCAGCTGGGCCATGAAATCCATGGTGACCACCACGATGATCAGAAGCGAAGTACCGCCAAAGTAGAACGGCACGTTCCAGCGCATGATCAGAAATTCGGGCATCAGGCAAACCGCAACCAGGTAAATGGCGCCCACCGTGGTCAGTCGGGTCAGGACATAATCGATGTATTCGGCAGTCTGTCGGCCGGGCCGGATTCCCGGAATGAAAGCCCCGGATTTCTTCAGATTGTCCGCAGTCTCGCGCGAATTGAACACGATCGCCGTGTAGAAAAAACAGAAAAACGCGATCAAACCGCCAAACAGCATGATGTAGACAGGCTGCCCGGGGCTGAGTTGCGAGGCAATGTTCTGAAGCCAGGTCGCCCCTTCGGCCTGGCCGAACCAGGTCGAAATCGTCGCCGGAAACAGCACCAGGCTGGAGGCGAAAATGGCCGGAATGACGCCGGACATATTGACCTTGAGCGGCAGATGCGTCGACTGGCTCCGATACGCCTGCCGTCCCTGCCGCTGCGCGTAATTGACCGTAATGCGACGCTGTCCGCGCTCGACGAAAACGACGAACGCCGTCACCACCAGCGCCATGACCAGCAGGAAGGTGGCCGTGGTGATGCCCAGCTGGCCGGTGTTGACCAATTCCAGCGTCGCACCCACGGCCGACGGCAGTTCGGCGACGATGCCCGCGAAAATGATGATGGAAATCCCGTTGCCGATACCACGCTCAGTAATCTGCTCACCCAGCCACATCAGAAACACGGTGCCTGCGGTGAGCGTAACCACTGCGGCCAGAATGAATCCCGGCCCGGGCGAGATGACGACCGGCAGACCGGCGCCTGCGCCCTGGTTCTGCAGCGCCATGGCGACACCGAAGGACTGGAACATGGCCAGAACCACGGTGAAGTAGCGCGTGTACTGGGTGATCTTGCGCCGGCCCGCCTCGCCTTCCTTGCGCAGCGCCTGGAGCTGCGGAATGGCGTGGCTCATCAGCTGCATGATGATCGCCGCGGAAATATAGGGCATGACGCCCAGGGCAAAGATCGAGAACCGCCCGAGCGCGCCACCGGTGAACATATTGAATATGTCCACGATCGTGCCGCGCTGCATGTCCATCAAGTCGATCAGCGCCAGCGGATTGATTCCGGGCACCGGAATGAAAGTGCCCAGCCGATAGACCAGCAGAGCCACCAGAACGAGAAACAGGCGCTGCCGCAGCTCTTTCAGACGGCCAATGCCGCCGAGCATGCCCGCCATTTCTGATGCACTGGTGGACATTACTCGACCTTACCGCCAGCGGACTGCACGGCAGCGGCGGCACCAGCCGTGACGTAAATGCCGCGAACCGTGACCGCGCGATCAATGGTGCCCGTGTTGACCAACCGTACCTTGAGCGTGTCGTTCTGGACGATGCCGGCAGCCTTCAACACCTCCAGATCGATAACCGCGCTGTCGATCGCATTGATCTGGTAGAGCCGAACTTCGCGAGTCCGGCGATTGACCGGTGAATTGAAGCCGACTTTCGGCACACGGCGCTGGAGCGGCATCTGCCCGCCTTCGAAGCCAACCTTGTGAAAACCGCCCGAGCGCGACTTCTGGCCCTTGTGACCACGACCACCGGTCTTGCCCAGACCAGAGCCGATACCACGGCCAACGCGCTTGCGCTTGGAGCGGCTGCCTTCGGCCGCCTGAATGCTGTTGAGCTTCATCGTCTTAATCCTCGCTTGCTTGCTCTTCAGATCACGCCGGTTCGACGCGAACGAGGTAATCCACCTTGCGGATCATGCCCCGAATCGCCGGCGTGTCCTCAAGCTCTACCGTGTGGTTCAAACGGCGAAGGCCCAGACCGCGAACCGTTTCGCGGTGCTTGCCGATCGTGCCGTTGGTGCTGCGGACAAGAGTGACCCGCAGTTTTTCAGAAGTCGTGTTAGCCATGATGCTGCAATATCTCCTCGACCGACTTGCCCCGCTTGATGGCAACCTTCTCGGGCGAAACCATGGCCTGAAGGCCTTTCATGGTCGCTCTGACCAGGTTGATCGGATTGTTCGAACCTACGCTCTTGGCGAGCACGTTTTGCACGCCGACAGCCTCGAACACGGCGCGCATGGCACCACCTGCAATCACTCCCGTACCTTCAGAAGCCGGCTGCATGTAGACACGAGAGCCGCTGTGGCGGGACTTGATCGGGTGCCAGAGCGTGCCCTCATTGAGCGAGATCCGAACCATATCGCGGCGGGCACGTTCCATGGCCTTCTGAATCGCCAGCGGCACTTCGCGCGCCTTGCCGTAGCCAAACCCGACCTTGCCTTCACCGTCGCCGACGACTGCCAGGGCCGTGAAGCTGAACTGACGCCCGCCCTTGACTACCTTGACTACGCGGTTGACGGCGACCAGCTTCTCGATCAGGTTGTCCGTGTTCGTTTCTCTTGCCATTTCCGATTCCTTGTTAGAACTTCAGGCCGGCTTCGCGCGCGGCGTCAGCCAGGGCCTTGATCCGGCCGTGATACTTGAACCCCGAGCGATCGAAAGCAACGCCGTCGATGCCGGCGGCAATGCTGCGCTCGGCGATCTTGCGGCCAACAGCCTTCGCGGCCTCGACATTACCCGTTGCACTGAGCCCGTCGCGTACGTCCTTCTGCACAGTCGATGCGGCAGCAACCGTATGCTCACCGTCCGCGGCGATCACCTGCGCATACAGGTGGCGTCCGGAGCGGTGCACAGTCAACCGCGGCACGCTGGCGCGGCGAATACGGGAACGCGTTTTGCGAGCCCGGCGCAGTCTTGAT
Organism: uncultured Wenzhouxiangella sp.; assembly: GCA_964623655.1. Lineage (GTDB taxonomy): Bacteria > Pseudomonadota > Gammaproteobacteria > Xanthomonadales > Wenzhouxiangellaceae > Wenzhouxiangella. The sequence continues at coordinate 2,875 of CAZUTZ010000035.1, read as the reverse complement.
TCGTTTTTGCCTTTGTTCATGGTGAGACCTTAAGCCTTCTTGGCTTCCTTCATGACAACACGCTCGTCAGCGTAACGAACACCCTTGCCCTTGTACGGCTCAGGCGGACGAAAAGCGCGGATCTCGGATGCCACCTGACCCACTTTCTGCCGGTCGGAGCCTCGGACCACGACTTCCGTCTGGGTGGGGCATTCAACGGTAATACCTTCGGGCACGGCATACTCCACCGGGTGGCTGAAACCGAGCTGGAGATTCAGCTTCTGACCCTGCACGGAGGCACGGTATCCGACGCCGACCAGATTGAGCTTTTTCTCGAATCCGTCGGTAACGCCTTTGACCATGTTGCCGATCAAGGCGCGCATGGTGCCGGCCATGGCCATATCGCTCTCGCTGGCCGGCGTCACCGTGACGACGTTGTTCTCGATCTCGATACTCACCGTCGGATGCAGAGTCAGCTCCAGGCTACCCTTGGCACCCTTGACCCGCACCTGACCTTCGGCCTGCGACAGCTCGACACCGGACGGCAGGTTGATCGGGCTTTTGGCAATTCTTGACATGTTCGATTCCTTAAAAAAAGCGTCGGGCCGGACTTACGCCACCAGGCAGAGAACTTCGCCGCCCTGCCCTTCGCTGCGGGCCTGAGCATCGGTCATGACGCCATTGGAGGTGCTGATAATGGCGACCCCCAGACCGTTCAACACCGTTGGCACTTCATCCTTGCCGAAATAACGACGACGACCGGGCTTGCTGTAGCGATCGAGCCGATCGATGACGCCGCGGCCCTCGACATACTTCAATTCGATCTGCAATTCGGACTTCACGCCTTCGCTTTCGACGCGATACTCGCGAATGTAACCCTCGTCCTTCAGCACCTTGGCGATTGACACTTTCAGGTTACTCGAGGGCATGGCTACTGTGCGCTTGCGCACGGCCTGGGCGTTCTTGATCCGCGCCAGCATGTCGGAAATGGGGTCGGTCATGCTCATTGTTCTTTTGCTCCTTACCAACTGGCCTTGCGCAGACCCGGTACGTCACCGCGCATGGCGGCTTCGCGCAGCTTGTTGCGGGCCAGCCCGAATTTTCGGTAGTACCCACGCGGCCGTCCGGAAACACGACAGCGATTGCGTCCGCGCACCGGGCTGGCATCACGCGGCATCTTGCTGAGCCGGTGCATGGCCGCCTGCTTTTCTTCATATTCCGCTTCCGGGTCGGCAACAATGCGCTTGAGCTCGGCCCGCTTTGCGGCGTAACGTGCCGCCAGCTTCGCCCGACGCCTTTCGCGCTCTACCATCGAAACCTTAGCCATCTCTTACCTACTCCTCAACGCGCGCGGAAAGGGAAGCCGAACGCTTCCAGCAGCGCCATCCCTTCCTCGTCTGTTTTTGCCGACGTGGTGATGGCAATGTCCATTCCACGAATCGAATCAATCTGGTCGTAGTTGATCTCGGGAAAGATGATCTGCTCTTTCACTCCGAGGCTATAGTTGCCGCTGCCGTCAAAGGACTTGCGCGGAATACCGCGGAAATCACGCACTCGCGGCAGCGCGACACTGACCAGGCGATCCAGAAATTCATACATCCGCTCGCGCCGCAGCGTGACCTTGCAACCAATCGGATAGCCGTCACGGATCTTGAAGCTCGCTACCGATTTCCGCGCCTTGGTCACGACCGGACGCTGGCCGGAAATTTTGGCCATATCGGACAAGGCGTTGTCGATGACCTTCTTGTCACCAACCGCCTCGCCCAGCCCCATGTTCAGGGTGATTTTTTCCAAACGCGGCACCTGCATCACGTTGGCATAGCCGAACTTTTCAGTCAGCTGACCAACGATGTTGTCGCGATAGTATTCCTGCAGCCTAGCCATGATTCTCTATGCCCTTAAATGTCGACGACTTCGCCGGTGGAGCGAAAGAAACGCACCTTGCGACCGTCTTCAAGAAACTTGAACCCAACCCGATCACCCTGATCGGTCGCCGGGTTGTACAACATCACGTTCGACGGATGAATCGGCGCCTCGCGCTCGATGATTCCACCCGGTCGCTGCGCCTGGGGATCCGGCTTCTGGTGACGCTTGACCATATTGACGTTCTCGACCAGCAGTCGGCTGTCCTTGAGCACCTTCAGTACGTGACCGCGCTGACCCTTGCTCCGGCCCGCGATCACGATGACTTCGTCGCCCTTGCGAATGCGTTGCATCATCAACTCCTTACAAAACTTCCGGCGCCAGGGAAACGATCTTCATGAATCGCTCCGAGCGCAGTTCGCGCGTGACCGGCCCGAAGATTCGGGTCCCGATGGGCTCAAGCTTGTTGTTGAGCAACACGGCGGCGTTGCCGTCAAAACGAATCAGGGAACCATCCCGACGGCGGACACCCTTGGCGGTGCGTACGACAACGGCGTTGTACACCTCACCTTTCTTGACCTTGCCGCGCGGGATCGCATCCTTGACGGTGACCTTGATGACGTCGCCGATGTTGGCATAGCGCCGCTTGGAGCCGCCAAGCACCTTGATACACATCAGCTCGCGTGCGCCGCTGTTATCGGCCGCGGACAATCTGGACTGCATCTGAATCATGCTGCTCGCTCCCCTTACTGGGCCCGTTCAACCACTTCGATGACTTTCCAGGCCTTGGTCTTGGAAACCGGCCGGGTCTGCGAGATGCGCACCGTGTCGCCCTCGTTGCAGTCATTCGTCTCATCGTGCGCGTGCACCTTGCTGCTGCGGCGGATGTATTTGCCGTACAGTGGATGCTTCACCAACCGCTCAAGGCGCACCGTCACGGTCTTGTCCATCTTGTTGCTGACCACGCGCCCGACCTGGCTGCGCTGGATTTTGTTCTCGTCGCTCATGCTGTTTTATCCTGCAACTGGTTGAG